>NZ_BAAAMU010000174.1:0-18715 GCF_039529435.1 Nonomuraea maheshkhaliensis | reverse complement strand
GTCGCCGCGCTGCCCGCCGAGTCCGTCGCCCGGGTCGAGCAGGCCAACAAGCTCGACCTGGCCGGCGTGGCCGCTCGCCTGGCGGCGGTCGCCCGCCCGGTGCCCGCGGGTCTGGTCAGCCCCTCCTGAGCTGGTCGAGGAGCGGGGTGCGGATGTCGCAGTCGGCGAGGGCGAACGAGTCGGCGAGCGCGATCAGGTCGTCGTCGCCGAGCCCCCTGAACAGCTCGGCGTACTCGTACGCCAGCGGCTGAGCGACCGCGATGTTGAGGATGAGCGTCCTGACCCAGTCGAAGCGGCCCCACGGGTAGGGGTCGAAGCCGGGGACCTCGCGGGCGATCAGCTCCTGGAACGGCTCGGTCACCTCCGCGACGCCCCGGCCGTCGCTGCCCCACTGGTCGGCGCCCAGGCGGTTCTTCTTCGCCACGAAGTCCCCGAACCGGGTCAGGTACGCGGAGTCCGGCCGGACCATGACCACGCCCTGCCGGCCGAGGTCCTTGTACATCCAGATCGACCACCCGGCCCCGTCCTGGCGGTAGATGTCGAGCTGGTCGTCGAGGAGCCGCCGCCGCATGGCGTCCACCCGCTCGTCACCGGTGTAGATGGGGCCGAACTCCCCCACCCAGACCGGCGTTTCGGTCCGGCGGCAGTACGCGGTGCGTTCGGCGTACTTGGCCGCCAGCGCCGCCTTGTCGTAGTGCCTGCCGTCGGTGAGCCCCGGGTAGTCACCGCCCCGGCCCAGGCCGGGGGCGGCGTAGTCGTGGCAGACGTAGACGGTGTTCTCCCAGGGCTCGGCGAAGACGTCGAACTCGGTCGAGTACGTGTTGCCGTCGAGGAACAGGATGTGCCGCTCGTCGATCCTCCTGATGGCCTCGACCAGACGCCGGTAGAAGGGCCCGACCACGGCCCGCGACTCGTCCGCCGGCTCGTTGATCGGGTTGTACCCGGCCACCCACGGGTTGTCCTTGTAGTGGTCGGCGATGCGCTCCCACATCGCCACCACGCGGTCCTGGAAGTGCGGATGCTCCCAGAACGCGGCCCGGTGCGTGGGATTGTCGGAGTGCCAGTGGTGGTTCTGCCCGCCCGGCAGCGCGTGCAGGTCGATGACCGAGTAGACGCCGTGCCGCGCGCACGCCTCGACGGCCCGGTCGAGGTGCCGGAACCCGTCCTCCTTGAACACGAACGGCGCGCTGTCGTCCTCGAAGTGGTGGTAGTTGACCGGGATCCTGACGCAGTTCAGTCCGGCCCCGGCCAGCAGCTCGGCGTCGGCGTCGGCGAAGAAGGCGGTCAGCAGGCGGTCGAAGAAGAGCTCGTAACGCTCGTCGCCGAGCACGGCCCGGACGGTGGCGCGCATCAGCGACTCGTTGCCGGAATAGCCGGTGATGAAGTTCTCCATGTTGAGCCAGCCGCCCACGGCGACGCCGCGCAGCCGTACGGTGGCGCCGCTCTCGTCGACGAACCGGCGGCCCTCGGTGCGAAGAAACGTCATGCCCTCTCCTACTTCAGGGCGCCGGCCGCCAGGCCGCGCTCGAACAGTCCTTGCAGGCAGAGATAGGCCGCGATCTCGGGGATCGCGGTGATCACCGCACTGGCCAGGACCTTGGTCTGGTCGTTGCTGAACTGGCTGACGAAGAACTGCGGCAGCAGCGTGATCGTCTGCTTGGCCGGGTCCTGGATGAGGACGAGCGGCAGCAGGTACGAGTTCCACGCGCCGATCAGCGTCAGCACGATGATCGCCGCCCCGATGGGCCGCGTCATCGGCAGGACGATGAAACGGAATGCGGTGAAGACGCCGGCGCCGTCCACCCGCGCGGCGTCGAACAGCGAGTCGGGCACCCCGTCGATGAACTTGCGGGTGAGCAGCACGGCGAAGGGGATCTGCAGCGCCGCCAGCGGCAGCACGACCGCCCAGTACGTGTCGTACACGCCGAGGGCCAGCGTGGTCGCGAACAGCGGGGTGAGCAGGACGACCTCGGGCAGCGTGAGCGCGGCCAGGATCAGCCAGAAGTAGACCTCCTTGCCGCGGATGCGCAGCTTGGAGAAGCCGAACGCGGCCAGCATGGTCAGCACGTACACGATCACGATGGTCGAGACGGCGATGATCGCGCTGTTCCTGAAGAACGTCCCGACCGCGCCGACCGCGAACACCGCCTGGTAGTTGCCCAGCCCCTCGCCCGCCAGCGACCCCTGGACCATGGCGACCAGGGGGAACACGTACGGGATGATCAGCAGGGTCGCGAAGAGCTGGAGCAGCAGCCGCGTCGAGCGGCGACGGGCCTCAAACACCGGGCTCACGGTCCTTCCTGTTGGCACGGGCGGCGACGGCGATCGCGCCGAGCAGCGCCAGGACGAGCAGCATCACCGACAGCGCCGCCCCGTAGCCGACGTGCGCCTGCGGGATGCTGACCCGGTAGATGTAGGTGCCGAGGAACTCGGTGGCGTAGTTGGGCCCGCCGATGGTCACCAGGTACGGCACGTCGAACGTCTTCAGCGCCCCGATCACGCCGAGCATGGCGAGGGCCACCGTCGTCCCCCTGACGCCGGGCCAGACGATGCTGACCAGGATCCGCAGGTTGCCCGCGCCGTCGGTGCGGGCCGCCTCCAGGGTCTCCGGGTCGATCTGGCCCATGGCCGCGTAGTAGAGGACGAAGGTCAGTCCGGTGAACTCCCAGACGGTGATGAACATGATGACCGGCATCGCCGTGCTCGACTGGGCCAGCCACGGCTGGGCCAGGAAGCCCAGCCCGAGGTGCTCCAGGGTCCAGTTGAGCTGGCCGTCGGCGGCGAACATCTGCCGGAACACCGGCGCCATCGTGGCCGGCGCGATGACGACCGGGGTGAACACGAGCACCTTGTAGACGGCGGTGAGCCTGATCTTCGAGTGCAGCACCGCCGCGAAGACGAACCCGATGAGGGTCTGCACGGCGAACGTCACCACGAAGAACAGCACCGTGTGCCAGAGCGCGAGCCAGAACACCGGGTCGGCCAGGATCTCGGCGTAGTTGCGCGCGCCCACCGGCGTCGGGGTCGGGCTCGTGCCGTCCCAGTCGAGCGTCGAGAGGTAACCGGTCTCGATGATGCAGTAGTAGATGAGGCCGACGACGAGCACGAAGGCCGGGGAGATCCACGGCAGGCCGGAAGGACGCAGGTTCTTCCTGTTCCGG
Organism: Nonomuraea maheshkhaliensis; assembly: GCF_039529435.1. NCBI lineage: Bacteria > Bacillati > Actinomycetota > Actinomycetes > Streptosporangiales > Streptosporangiaceae > Nonomuraea > Nonomuraea maheshkhaliensis. Next base: position 15,554 of record NZ_BAAAMU010000174.1, on the reverse strand, counting down.
CGGGCCGTGGCAGATGCGGCGGACGGGGGGCGACGGGTCTTGGTGATGGAGGTCATGAGCTTCCCGCGCGGCTACTTGATCTTCTCGGCGGTGCTCTGCAGGGTCTTCGCCGCCTCTTCCGGCGTGGCCTGCCCGGCGGCCACGGTGGTGGACGCGACGCCGATCGCGGTCTGCAGGTCGGCGCTCACGGTCGCCAGCCGCGGCTCGCTCGACTTGCCCGCGTCCGTGATCAGCTTCTCCAGCGCCGGCCGCTGCACCTCGGGGTTGACCAGCTTGACCGCGTCCCAGTTCGGCTGGGCGGTGGTCAGCGCGGGGATGTCGTTGAGGATGTCGGCCACGGCCTGCTGGCCCTCCTGCGAGGTGCCGAGCCAGGTGACGAAGGTGGTGGCGGCGGCGATGGACTTGGATCTCTTGTTCACGGCCAGCCCGAAGTCCGCGTCACCGTAGAGCGCGCCGACGTTGCCGGTGCCCGCCACGTCGGGGAACGGGATCGCGAGCTGGGTGAACGGCTTCGGGTTCGCCACCCCGGCGCCGGAGATGGCGTTGGTGCTGCCCTCGACCGTGGAGTACTGCATGTACCAGGTGCCCATCATCACCATGGCGTACTTGCCGGACATGAAGCCGTTGTTGGCGTCCGGGTACTGCTGCACGCCGAGCGCGCCCTCCTGCATGATCCCGTCGTCGAACAGCCGCTTCCAGATGGTCAGCGCCTCGACGATGGCCGGGTCGGTCCAGGATGCCTCGCCCTTGAGCGCCTTCTCCCACACGCCCGGCTTGACGTTGTCGGTGATCGCCTGCAGCGTGTCCTCGTTGAACGCGGGCTGGCCGGCGCCCTGCACGAAGCAGCCGACGTCGTGGGACTTGAAGGTCGCGCAGACCTTCTTCCACTCGTCGTACGTCTTCGGCGGGGTGAGCTGGTACTTGTCGAACAGGTCCTTGTTGATCCAGACCGTGCCGGCGAAGACCGAGCCGACCGACAGGCCGGCGAGCTTGCCGTCCGTGGTCAGGCTCGACACCCCGATCGGGGCCAGCTTGGACTTCCAGTCCGATCCGAGGGCCTTCTCCACGGCGGGCGTGAGGTCGACGGCGTTGACCCCGTAGATGCCGACCGAGCCGTTGGCCGCGCCCGGAGCGACGGCGAAGACGTCCGGGCCGACCGTCGAGGCCAGCGCCGGCCGGATGGCGGCGTCGTAGCCGTCGATGGTCAGCTTCTTGAAGGTGACCTTGATCTTCGGATACGCCTTGTTGAACGCCTTGATGTACGTTTCGGCGGGCGCGGCGTCGGGCGTCCACCCCCACCAGGTGATCTCGCCCGAGTCGGCCGCGCCCTTGTCCGCGGTCTCGGTCGAAACTCCGCCCGCGCACCCGGCGAGCGCCAGCCCGGTGGCCACGAACAGGGCGGCGGTCCTGCGGAGGCGGCGATTCCTGGGTCGAGGGGATCCCAGCATGTGATCTCTCCTTGCACGTGATGGCACGTACGGGTCGTTTCGACGCCGGGCCACCCGCCGGGGAAACGACGCGGGTCGGGCTCGGGCTCGTGGAGGCAGAGCGGCCGGACGAACGGGGCCGGGCGGCTCTGCGGTATCAGAAAGTTTCGAAAAAGGGTCTGTGCTCGTGAGCAGCGAAACACCGGACGACGTACAGTGTCAAGAACCTCACTCGAATTCGTTTCCGAGAAGTTTCGAAGAACGCACGATCAAGTGCCCTCGTCCCGGCGAGATCGGGACGGGCGCACTGGATGGCGTAACCACCGGGCGATTCGGCATATCTCCCGCTTTACCTGGCCTTATGCGCTCGCGGACGGAGCCGGGGACTCGGCCGGCGGCGGTGCTACGGTGAAAGAAAGTTTCCGAACCTTCGAGCCCGAGAATGATGAGAGGTGTCGTGGCGACCGAGTACGAGGAGACCGGCGCGCGGAAGCAGGTGCGGCACGTGGCGCGGCGCCGGGGCGGCGACCGCGTCACGATCGCGGAGGTCGCCCGCGCCGCGGGCGTGTCCGTGCCGACCGTGAGCAAGGTGCTCAACGGGCACGACGCGGTCGGCCCCCGGACCCGCCGCCGGGTCGAGGACGCCCTGGCCGCGACCGGCTACCGGCGCCGCGGCAGGTCCGAGCCGGGCCGGGCCGGCCTGGTGGACTTCGTGATCACCGAGCTGGACACCGCCTGGGCCTGTGAGCTGCTGCGGGGCGCCGAGCAGGAGGCGTACCGGCTGGGCGCCCGCCTGGTGCTGACCGTCACGCACGACCGTCAGGCCCATCCGCGCGAGTGGTTCAGGAGCCTCGCCTCCCGGCGCACCGACGGCGTCGTCCTCGTGCTGTCCAGCCGCACCCGCCTGATCGCCGCCGAGCGGCTGCGCTCGATCGACGCGCCGGTGGTCGTGATCGACCAGATGGGCGGCTACGACCAGGACGTTCCCGCGATCGGGGCCGCCAACTGGGCGGGCGGCTTCGCGGCCACCGAGCACCTGACCGGGCTCGGGCACCGGCGCATCGGCATGATCACCGGCCCGGACGACGTGCCGTGCGGCCTGGAACGGCTCGACGGCTACCGCGCCGCGCTCGGCCTGGCCGGGCTGTCACCCGACGAGGACCTGGTGCGGCGGGGCGACTTCTACGCCGGGGGCGGCCGCCGCGGCGCGGCCGAACTGCTCGACCTGCCCGACCCGCCCACCGCCGTCTTCGCCGGGTCCGACCAGCAGGCGATGGGCGTGTACGACGAGGCCCGCGCCAGGGGCCTGCGCATTCCCGCCGACCTCAGCGTGGTCGGGTTCGACGACGTCGAAATGTGCGAGTGGGTGACGCCGCGGCTGACCACGGTCAGGCAGCCGCTCGCCGAGATGGCCGTGCTCGCGGTGCGCCGCGTGCTGGAGGGCGGGCACCCGCCGGGCGAGCCGCCGCCGCGCCTTGAGCTGTCCACCCGGCTGGTGGTGCGGGAGAGCACCGCGCCGTGGAAACCGCCGGCACGGGCCGCCCGCCGGCGCAGGTGAAGGGCTTGGCGGCGGGTCAGGGCCGGCGGGTCAGGGCTGCGGCGTCAGGCTGCGGCGTCAGGTTGCGGCGTCAGGTTGCGGCGTCAGGTGCGGGGTCAGGGCTGGGGGACGCCGAGGGCCTCGCGCCAGGTGTGGCGCGGTTCGTAGCCCAGCTCTTCGCGGGCCTTCGCGCTGCTCAGCAGGCTCTCGTACCCCTCCAGCGGGCGGCGGGCCGGCACGCCGGGGAACATCGACTCCACCAGCTCGGCCGACGGCCGGTCCATGAGCGTGTCACGCGCGGCGATGACGTAGGCGGGAGCGCCCGTGACCTCGGCCGACAGCGCCAGCCGGCAGGCCAGGGCGGCGTCGCGGACGTCCACGTAGCTCCACAGGTTGAACGCCCGCGCCGGCGGATCGTCCCAGCAGGACGGGAGCTTGCGGTAGTCGGCGGCGTCGTGCACGTTCGACAGCCGCAGGCCGACGATCGGGATGCCGGACCACGCCGAGACGTGCTCGGCCAGCGTCTCGCCGATGACCTTCGACAGCGCGTACGCCGAGTGCGGGTGCGGGTAGTGCTCCTCGTCCACGGGCAGGTAGCGCGGCGGCGCCTGCGGCCCGAACGGGAACCCGAGCGTGGTCTCGCTCGACGTCCACACGACCCTGCGCAGGCCGAGCTTGGCCGCGGCCAGGAAGACGTTGCTGTTCATGGCCGTGTTGTCGGTGAACGTGCGGGCCTCGGGGGCGAAGCCGGGCGCGGGGATGGCGGCGAGGTGGACGACGGCGTCCATGCCGGTCAGCGCGTCGACGGTGTCGCCGTAGTCGGTCAGGTCGGCCCGCATCAGCGGGGTGCCCAGCTCCTCGAAGAAGGGGCCGCGGTCGCCGGGCGCGCCGGTCACGTCCACGGCACGGACGTCGTGCCCGTGCGCGAGCAGATCCTGGACCACGGCGCGCCCGGCCTTGCCGTTCGCCCCTGTCACCGCGATGTTCACGGCCGGCCTCGCTTTCCCGATGGTGTCGATGGGTACGGGTGAGTCGTCGATGCAGTGTCGCAGATCTACCCGATTCGTCGAAACTCTCCGGATGGGTTCGGTCGCCGTTAGAGGTGCCCTGACCGGCGAAGACACGGATGGAGCCGGGGAATATCGGGGCGCCCGCTCCCTTGACGTGCTTCGACATCCGGCTCTACGTTGTGACCGAGCGGTAGAAGTTTCGGAGACATTTTCGAAACGTTTCGACGCGATCCGGAGCCCGAGCCGAGCGCGTCAGGACGACTCACAGATTCCGGAGACTCGAAGTGAAGGTTCTCTACATCGGCGGCACCGGCACGATCAGCTCGTCCTGCGTGGCCGAGTCGGTGCGCCAGGGCATGGACGTGCACGTGCTGAACCGGGGCCGCACCGCCGGTGTCCGGCCGCTCCCCGACGGCGTCACCACCGTCACCGGCGACGTGCACGACCCGGAGTCCATGCGCGCCGCCCTCGACGACTCCTCGTACGACGTCGTGATCAACTTCCTCAGCTACGGCGCCGAGGACGCCGCGGCCTGGGTGGAGCTGCTGTCGGGCCGGATCGGCCAGTACATCCACATCAGCACCGCCTCGATGTACCACAAGCCCGTGCGCAAGGTGCCGATCGTGGAGTCGACCACGCGGTACAACCCCCACTCGACCTACTCGCAGGACAAGATCGCCGCCGAGGACGTGCTGCGGCGCGCGTACGAGGAGCGTGGCTTCCCCGTCACCATCGTGCGGCCCTCGCACACCTACGACGACGCGCGCCCGCCGCTGCCCGGCGACTGGACGGCGTGGGACCGGATCGTGCGCGGCGACGAGCTGGTCGTCCCCGGCGACGGCACCAGCCTGTGGACGCTGACGCACGCCGCGGACTTCGCCGTGGGCCTGGTCGGCCTGGCCGGGAACTGGCCGGCGATCGGCGAGGACTTCCACATCACCTCCGACGAGGTGCTCACCTGGAACGAGATCTACGACGTCATCGCGAAGACGGCGGGGGCCGAGGCGCGGCTGCTGCACCTGCCGTCGGAGTTCCTGCCGATCGTGGCTCCCGACTGGTTCTGGTCCAGCCTGATCGTCGGCGACCTCTCGCACAGCGCGGTGTTCGACAACAGCAAGATCAAGCGGTTCGTGCCCGCGTTCCGGCCCGTGATCACCTGGCCGGCCGGCGCCAGGCGGCTGCTGGAGTGGCGGGCCGGCCACGCCGAGCACGCCCGCCCCGACGCCGGGACCGACGCGCTGCTCGGCCGTCTCGTCGAAGGACACCAGGCCGCGGTGTCCGCGGTACGCAAGCTGGCGCCGTGACGCGGCGCACCGGAATGGACTCAGGATCGCTCGCAGAGGCGACGCGATCGTCCCGGCACGGCGGCCGGGTGGCGAAAGGATTCGTGGACTGACATGGCAGGTGACCGCACCTCCCGCGAGGAGCTCGTCGAGAGCCTGGTCGCCCGGATGAGCCTGGCCGAGAAGGTCGCGCAGCTCTACGGCGTCTGGGTGGGCATCGACGGCGCCGACGGCGAGATGGCTCCGCACCAGCACGAGTTCGCCAGGCTGCACACCGCGTGGGACGACCTGGTGCGCGACGGCCTCGGCCAGCTCACCCGGCCGTTCGGCACCACGCCCGTCGGCGTCCGCACGGGCGCGGCCACACTCGCGAAGACGCAGCGCGAGATCATGGCGGCCGGGCGGTGGGGCATCCCCGCCCTGGTGCACGAGGAGACCCTGACCGGGCTGGCCGCCTGGCGGGCCGCCGTCTACCCGTCCCCGCTGTGCTGGGGCGCGAGCTTCGATCCCGCGCTGGTCGAGCGGATGGGCGCGCAGATCGGCGCCACCATGCGGCGGCTCGGCGTGCACCAGGGCCTGGCCCCGGTCATGGACGTCGCCCGCGACCTGCGCTGGGGGCGCGTCGAGGAGACCATCGGCGAGGATCCCCTGCTGGTGGGCACGATCGGCAGCGCCTACGTGCGCGGCATGCAGTCGGCGGGCGTGCTGGCCACGCTCAAGCACTTCGTCGGCTACTCGGCCTCGAAGGGCGGCCGCAACCTGGCCCCCGTGTCGGCCGGCCGCCGCGAGATCGCCGACGTGCTGCTGCCGCCTTTCGAGATGGCGCTGCGGGCGGGCGCCGACTCGGTGATGAACTCCTACGCGGACGTGGACGGGATGCCGGTCGCGGCCGATCCCACCCTGCTCACCGACCTGCTCCGCGACACCTACGGCTTCACCGGCACGGTCGTGGCCGACTACTTCTCGATCGCCTTCCTGCAGACCCTGCACAACGTGGCGGGCTCACCCGGCGAGGCGGCCGGGCTGGCACTCGCGGCCGGGATCGACGTCGAGCTGCCCACCGTGCACTGCTACGGCCCGCCCCTGGTCGAGGCGGTCGAGCGCGGGGAGGTGGACATCGCGCTGGTCGATCGTGCCCTGCGGCGCGTGCTGTGGCAGAAGGCCCGGCTCGGCCTGCTGGACGAGGACTGGACGCCGGAGCCCGACGTGCTCGACGCCGAGGAGGACGCCGAGTCGGGTGACGTCGTGCTGGACGACGCCGCGGCCAGGGCCCTGGCCGGAGAGCTGGCCCGCCGGTCCGTCGTGCTGCTGCGCAACACCGGGACACTGCCGTTGGCGCCGGGACTGCGACTGGCCGTCGTCGGGCCGCGCGCCGACACCCCGCAGGCCATGATGGGCTGCTACTCGTTCCCGATGCACGTCGGCGTGCACCACCCCGGCGTGGGCCTCGGCATCGAGGTGCCGACGCTGGTCGAGGCGCTGCGCGGCGACGCGGCCGGCTACGACGTCCGTTACGAGCAGGGATGTCCCGTGACGGGCGGGGACGTCGCCGATATCGCCGCCGCGGCCGGGCTGGCGGCGGACGCGGACGTCTGCGTGGCCGTGCTCGGCGACCAGGCGGGGCTGTTCGGCGGCGGCACCTCGGGCGAGGGCTGCGACGCGACGAGCCTGCGCCTGCCCGGGCGGCAGGAGGAACTGCTGGAGGCGGTCCTCGCCGCCGGCACGCCGGTGGTGCTGGTGCTGCTGGTCGGGCGGCCGTACGAGCTGGAGCGGCAGGTGGACCGGCTGGCGGCCGTGGTGTGCGGGTTCTTCCCCGGCGAGGAGGGCGCGCACGCCCTGGCCGACGTGCTGTCAGGCCGGACCGACCCGATGGGGCGGCTGCCGGTGAGCTTCCCCGGCTCCGGCGGCAACCAGCCCGCCACCTACCTCGCCGCGCCGCTGGCCCGGCGCAGCAAGGTGAGCACCGTGGACCCGACGCCGCTGTTCGCCTTCGGCCACGGGCTCTCCTACACCCCGATCGAATGGACGGCCGTCGCCGGGGACCCGTCGGGGACGTGGGCCACGGACGGCACCTTCGACGTGCGGGTCACACTGCGCAACGGCGCGGCCGGCACGGTGTCGGAGGTCGTCCAGGTGTACCTGCACGACCCGGTCGCCGAGGTGGCCAGGCCCGTGCAGTCGCTGCTCGCCGCGCCCCGGGTGGACCTGGCGCCCGGGGAGACGCGCGAGGTGACGATCACGCTGCACGCCGACCAGACGTCCTATACGGGCGCGTCGGGGCGGCGGCAGGTCGATTCGGGCGCGGTCGAGCTGCGGGTGGGGGCGTCCAGCGCCGACATCCGGGAGGTCATCGAGGTCTCGATGACCGGTCCGCGGCGGTACGTCGGCTTCGACCGGGTGATGGAGGCGAGGGTCAGCCAGGTCTGACCAGAACGTACGCGGCCGGTGCCCCCAACGCGGGCGCCGGCCGTACTTGCGTCATTCGCCGGGATAGCGCAGCCCGATCTGGGCGCGTACCTCGTCCATCGTTCCCATGATCTGGCAGACCTCGTCCGACGGCAGCACCGGGCTCTCCAGCAGGCCCGCGCGCACGCACCGCGCCACCTCCTCGGTCTGGAAACGCAACCCGCTGCCCGGTACGGCGAACTCGTAACGCTCGGTCGCGCCGCCGCGCGTGGTCAGCGTGAACGTGGTCGCGCGGTACCACATGGTGTCGATGTCGACGCGCGCCTCGGTGCCCGCGATCGTCGCCCGGTTGGGCAGCCACGCCTCCATGGAGGTGGTCGCCACCGCCTGGCGGCCCTCGTCATAACCCAGGACGACGGCGGTCTGCGCGTCCACCCCGGTGTCGCCGGCGTGCGAGGTGGCCAGCACGGACGAGGGGCGGCCGAGCACCATGGACATGAAGGACAGCGGGTATACCCCCAGGTCGAGCAGCGCGCCGCCGCCGAGGTGCGGGTCGAACATCCGGTGCGCCGGGTTCCGCCGGAACCACACGCCGTGCTCGGCGGTCACCAGCCTGACGTCCCCGAGCCGCCCCTGCGCGAGCAGTTCCCTGATCCGGACCATGTGCGGCAGGAAGCGCGTCCACATGGCCTCCATCAGGAACACGCCACGCGAGCGGGCCAGCTTCACCAGCTCCTCCGCCTGGGCTCGGTTGACCGTGAACGGCTTCTCCACCAGCACGGCCTTGCCGGCCTCGATCGCCGCCACCGCCACGTCCCTGTGCGCGGTGTGCGGCACCGCGACGTAGACGGCGTCGATGTCGTCCGACTCCAGCAGCGCCGCGTGGGTGCCGTGGCAGCGGGGCGCGGAGGTCCGCGCGGCGAACGCCTCGGCCCGCGCGGTGGAGCGGGAGGCGACCGCGACCAGCGCGCCCTCGTCGGAGCGCCGCAGGTCGTCGGCGAACTGCCCGGCGATGCCGCCGGTGCCGATGATCCCCCACCGCAGCGGCCCCGGCCTGTAGGTCTTCGTCAACGCAACCACGTCCCGCTCGGCGGAGTCAGCTTGTCCAGTTCGGCCCACAGGTCGCCGGGGATGTCGAGCGAGGCGAGCTCCAGCGTGTGCGCGAGGCGTTCCGGCTTGGTGATGCCCACGACGGTCGTGCTGATCCGCGGGTCGCGCATGGAGAACTGCAGCGCGGCGGCGGCCAGCGGCACCCCGGCCCGTTCGCAGGCGCGCCACATCCCGGCGGCGCTCTCCTTGACCTCGTCCGACGCCATCCGGTACGCGTACCGCGGAGCCGTGTCCGGGCCTTTGACCAGCATGCCGCCACCGAACGGCGCGGCGTTGAGCACGGCGACGCCGGCCTCGGCGCACTGGTCGAGCAGCGGTTCGGCCGACCGGTCGAGCAGCGTGAACCGGTTGTGCGTGATGACCGCCTGGAACACGCCGAGGTTCACGAAGCGCCGCAGCATGTCCACCGGCCCGCCGGCCACCCCGATGTGGCCGACGAGCCCTTCCTCCTGGGCCTGGACGAGCGCCTCGACCGGGCCGCCGGGGGCCGTGGCCTGGTCGAACGTGATGCGCTCAGGGTCGTGCAGGTAGACCAGCGGCAGGTGGTCCATGCCGAGCCGTTCCATGCTCTCGGCCAGCGACGCCCTGACCCGCGCGCCGGAGAAGTCGCCGCTCGCGTCGGGGTCGACCTTGGTGCTCAGCAGGAAGTCCGCCGGCACGCCGCCGATCTCGCGCAGCACCGCGCCGATCCGTCTCTCGCTCTCCCCGCCGCCGTAACTGTTGGAGGTGTCCAGGAACCGGATCGGCCCGTCGAACACCGCCCGCAGCGTGCGCAGAGCCTGGTCGTGGTCCACCTCGTAGCCGTAGATGCCCGGGATGCTGCCGATCGCGCTGGTACCGATGCACAGCGGCGGGGCCATCAGCCCGGTGGAGCCCAGGGGGCGCTTGGTGAGCATGCTCCTCGTCCTTTCTTCGCGTCCCGCCCTCGCCGCGCGAGGGGTTTCTCGCGTCCCGCCCTCGCCGTGCGCCGGGTCAGCCGCCGAAGCCGTCCTGGGCGTGGGCGCGCAGGTAGTCGATGTCGAAGTCCAGTCCGAGTCCGGGGCCCGCCGGCAGCTTGAGCCGCCCGCCGCTGTTGTCCAGCGGCGTGCGCAGGAACCGGTTGTAGGCCGCCAGGTCGTGACCGCTCGACTCGATGCGGTAGAAGTTCGGCACGGTGATCATCACGTGGCCGCCGGCGACCAGGTTGACCGGACCGCTCGCGTCGTGGGGGGAAACGGGCACGTAGTACGCCTCGGCCATGGTGGCGATCTTCTTGAGCTCGGAGATGCCGCCGGTCCAGGTCACGTCCGGCATGACGAAGTCGGCGAGCCCGTTCTCCAGGACCGGGACGAAGTCCCACCGGGTGTGCAGCCGCTCCCCCACCGAGATCGGCACCCGGACCCGCTCGCGCACCTGCTTGAGCGCGTGGTAGCTCTCCGGCGGCACCGGCTCCTCGTACCAGTGGATGCCGCCCGCCTCGTCCAGCGACTGGCCGAGCCGGATGGCCGTGGGCACGTCGAACCGGCCGTGCGCGTCGATCAGCAGCTCCACGTCGGGTCCCGCGACCTCGCGGATGAGCGCGGTCAGCTCCATCGCCTCGCGCTCGTGCGCGCGGCTCAGCCGGCCGTCGAGGTAGCGGTCGTTGCTCTCCGGCTCGCCGGGGGCGTGCGGGAACGGGTCGAACTTGATGGCGGTGTGGCCCGAGTCGACGATCTTCCTGATCTCGTCCTCGACCCCGTCGCGGGTGCCGAAGCGGCTCTGGTCGGGGTGGGTGTAGAGGAGCAGGTCGTCCCGCACGGTGCCGCCGAGCAGGTCACAGACCGGCTGGCCGAGCACCTTGCCGCGGATGTCCCACAGGGCGATGTCGATGGCGCTGGTCACGTTCGTCCCGGCGCCGCGGCTGCCCATGTAGGTGAAGGCGCGGAACACCTTGTGCCAGATGTCCTCGATCTTGGCGGGGTCGTCGCCGACGAGCAGTTCGGTGGCCTGGCGCACCATGGCGGCGATGCCGCGGTTGGCCGTGCGCGTGGTGGTGGTGATCTCGCCCCAGCCGTCGACGCCCTCGTCCGTGCGGACCTGGACGAACAGGAACTCACCCCAGTAGGAACCGCCCGACCGGATCAGCCAGGGAACGAGCTCCACGATCTTCATTCGCGCCATCCTCTCACTCGGTGTCCCCGCCTGCCTGCGCGTCGCGCCAGCGTTCGTACTCGGGGCGGGCCTCCTCCGACAGCGGGTAGTAGGTGCGCAGGTCGCCGCCCTGCGACAGCCGCAGCCGGGAGAACTCCTCCCACTCCGCGTGGCTGCCCGCCTCCGCCAGCAGCGCCGGGGCGAGCTTGATCGGGACGACCACCGCGCCGTCGTCGTCGGCGACGATGATGTCACCGGGCTCCACGACGGTGTTGCCGCACGCCACGGGCACGTTGACGGCCGTGGGGAAGATGTCCGTCTGCGAGTGGAAGTTGGGCGTGGTGCCGCGCAGCCACAGCCCGAGGCCGAGCTCGCGCACCTTGCCGAGGTCGCGGATGCAGCCGTCCACGACCACGCCGACACCCCCGCGCTGCTTGAAGTAGATCATCATCATCTCGCCGAAGACGCCGCTGGCCATGTCGCCGCGCGCGTCCACCACCACGATGTCGCCCGGCCGGGTGTGGTAGAGCACGTGCCGGTGCAGCTGCTTCTCCGGCTCGGCGTACTCGTCGACCTGGTAGAGGTCCTCGCGCTTCGGCATGAACTGCAGGGTCAGCGCCGGGCCGGCGACGCACGTGCCCGGCGTGAACGAGACCGGGCCGCGGATGTGCGCGCTGCGGACCCCGAGCCGGTTGAGCTCACTGCTCGCGGTCGCGCTCCCGATGGCCGCCAGAGCGCTGACGAGCTCCTCGGGAGGGCGAACGATGTCGTGGGTCTCGATCACGTCGGTTCTCTTTCGGGTCGTGAGCCGGGCCGGCGGTCAGAATTAGTTTCGAAGAAGTTTCGATACTGTGGCTGCAGGTCATCGTAACCCGATCGGCGCCCGAGCGCGATACCCGTGGATCATTCCTCCAGGTCGCCGGGCTGCCCGAGCCGCTTCTCCGCAGGTCGATGTCGGTCCCGAAGAGCCGCGCTGAGCGGCGATCCGACGTTCTGAGGGCCAGGTGAGGTCTTGACGTCGTATTTTCGCCGCCGTAACTTGGCTCGAACGCAGTCGAAACTCGAACCGACCGCTTCGAAACTTCAGCCGAAGTCTTTCCGGCGGCTCCCTCTCTCCTTTCCTTCACCCTCCTCCTCCAAGAAATGGGTCGACATGAAGCGCAAACATCCGGTCGCGCTGACGATCGTGGCGGTTTCGGTCCTGCTCGGCGGATGCGGTGGTGGCGGAGGTGGCGGCGGCTCCCCCAGCGGCACTCCCGTCTCCGGGGGCACGTTCACGATGAACCTCGGCACCGATCCTGGGACGATCAACCCGTACAAGACCACGGGCGGCACCAACCGGCAGATCCTCGCCTTCAGCTACGACACGCTCGTCGGGCGGATGCCCGACGGCAGCGTGGCCCCGCAGCTCGCCACCGAGTGGAAGGTGGCGCCCGACGAGGTCACCTACACCCTGCGCAAGGGCGTCACCTGCGAGGACGGCACCCCGCTCACCGCCGGCGCGGTCGCCGCCGACTTCGACTACGTCAAGGACCCGAAGACGCTGTCCGCCTGGGTCAACCTCACCATCCCCGTGCCGTACACGGTCAAGGCGGACGACGCGGCGGGCACCGTGACCGTCAAGACGAAGACGCCGTTCGGGTTCCTGCTGGAGGGCGCGGGCTCGCTGCCCATCGTCTGCCCGGCGGGGCTGAAGGATCCCGCCTCCATCGAGCACGCCTCCAACGGGACGGGCCCGTACAAGGTGACCGACTACGTCCCTGGCGACCACTACACGCTCGAAGCGCGGCCCGGCTACGCGTGGGGCCCGAAGGGGGCAGGGAACGCGGAGGCGGGCAGCCCGAAGACGGTGAAGATCGCGTTCGTGCAGAACGAGTCCACCTCCGCCAACCAGCTGCTCTCCGGCCAGATCAACGCCGCCCAGATCACCGGCCCCGACCGCGCCCGCCTGGACGCCACCCCCACGCTGAAGAAGTTCGACGTGCCGGTGATGGTCGGCGAGATGAACCTGAACGAGGCCAAGGGCCGCGTGTTCGCCGACCCCGAGGTGCGGCTGGCCATGGCCGCGGCGCTCGACCGCGCGCAGGTCACCAAGGTCGGCACCAGCGGCACCGGCCAGGTCGCCGACAACATGATGGTGGAGAAGCCCGTCTCCTGCCCCGGCGACGAGACCACCGGCACGCTGCCCGCGTTCGACCCGGCCGCGGCGAACCAGCGGCTCGACGCCGCCGGATACGTCAAGGGCGCCGACGGCATCCGTGCCAAGGACGGCAAGAAGCTCACCGTCAACCTGCTCTACCAGGTCGGCGCGCCGCAGACGGTGTCCGCGGTGGAGCTGATCGGCCAGCAGCTCATGGCCGTCGGCATCGGCACGAACCTCAAGGGCCTCACCCAGGCGGCGTTCCTCGAAGCGCTCTACACCACGCAGGACTTCGACGCCTACTACAGCGGGATCAACCTGGAGTTCCCCTTCATGATGACCGCGTACTGGGGCGGCGCGACCCCTGACAAGGGCGGTCGCAACACCGGGAGCATCCAGAACGAGGAGTTCGACAGCCTGTCGGCCAAGGCGCTGGCCGCCTCCGGGTCGGAGGGGTGCGAGCTGTGGAAGCAGGCGCACCAGGCGCTGCTCAAGCGGGTGGACGTGCTGCCGATCTCCGTCGGCAACCGGCCGTTCTACACCTCGAAGTCCTCGCTGCAGACCGTCGGGCTGTTCGCGGTGCCGACGAGCCTGCGGCTGTACCAGTGAGCGCGGGCCACGAGGCCGCGGAGATGCGGCCTTCGAACGACGGGGCGCGGTACGGGGCCGCCCCGCCGGCGCGAGAGGGGGCGCGCCGGCGGTCCGGGGCCGGACGCTGGGTGGTGTTCGCCGGCCGGCGGCTGGTCCGGCTCGTGCTGTCGCTGCTCGTCCTGGTGGCGGCGACGTTCATCATGGTCCACCTGATCCCCGGCGATCCGGTGCAGACCGCGCTCGGCGACCAGGCCACGCCGCAGATGGTGGCCCAGCGCCGGCACGAGCTGGGCCTCGACCTGCCGCTGCCCGAGCAGTTCTGGCGGTACGTGGCAGGCGTCATGACCGGCGACTTCGGCCGTTCCATCGTGACCGAGGCCCCGGTGGCCGGCCTGCTGACCACCCGGTTCCCGAACACGCTGCGGCTGGCCGGGCCGGCGTTCCTGCTGGTCGTGCTGATCGCGATGCCGGTCGGGCTGTTCACGGCGGTGCGGACGAGAGGCGGGCGCGGGCGGCACGTGCGCGGCTGGTTCGTGAACGTGACCGGCCTGCTCAACTCGATCCCCGACTACGTGCTGGCCACCGTGCTCAGCCTCGTGTTCGTGGTGACGATCAAGGCGTTTCCGGCGGCGGGCGACGAGGGGCTCAGCTCGTACGTGCTGCCCGTCGCGGCGCTCGTCGCGGGCCCGGCGGCCTCACTGTCCAGGATCGTCAGGGTGGAGGCGCTCAAGGTGCTGGACGCGGAGTACGTCAGGGCCGCCAAGGCGCGCCGCGTGCCGACGGCCCTGCGTTACCGGCGTTACGTGCTGCCGAACATGATGACCGCCTCCCTGACCTACGGCACCATGATCCTGGCCGGCCTGATCGCCGGAACCGTGCTGGTGGAGAACGTCTTCGGCTGGCCGGGGGTCGGCACGGTGATCTCGCAGGCGGTCATCCAGAAGGACTATCCGCTGATCCAGGGCATCCTGCTGGTCCTCGGCACCGCCGTCCTGCTGCTCAACATGGTCGTGGACGTCGTGCTCGGCGTGCTCGATCCGCGATCCCGGCTGGGGGAAGTCTGACATGACCGTTTCGACGGCTGCCTTCCGGGGCCCGCGTCCCGGCCGCCTGGTGTCCGGCGGCGTACCCCTGCTCCTGATCCTGCTGTTCGTCTTCCTCTCGGTCGCCGGCCCGTCGATCTGGGGCCAGTCCGCGTCGGCGAGCAACGTGGCCGAGGCCAACCAGTCGATCAGCGCCGCGCACTGGATGGGCACCGACGACCTGGGGCGCGACATCCTGGCCAGGACGCTCGTGGCGACGCGCAACTCGCTGGTGCTGGCCGTGGTCGCCACGATCGTGGGCGGCTGCGTCGGTATCGGGCTCGGGCTGATGTCCGCGATGTCACGCCGCCTGGGCCGCGCGCTCAGCGCGCTGATCAACGTGCTGATCGCGTTCCCCGCGCTGCTGCTGGCGATCTTCTTCGCGGTGCTGTTCGGGATCGGCTCGGTGGGCAGCGTGCTCGCGGTGGGCGCCTCGTTCGCGCCGGGGTTCGCCCGCATCACGCAGACGCTCACGGCGTCGGTGGTGTCCAAGGAGTACGTCGAGGCGTCCCGCGTGCTGGGCCGGGGCCCGATCTACCGGACGTTCCGCCACATCCTCCCCAACATCGCCGAGCCGATCGTCCTGTACTCGACCATCCACATCGGGACGGCGGTGCTGGCGCTGTCCGGTCTCAGCTTCCTCGGGCTGGGCGTGCAGCCGCCCGTCTACGACTGGGGCCGGCTGCTCAACGACGGGCTCACCCGCATCTACGTGACCCCCGGCGTGGCCATCGCGCCGTCGATCGCGATCGTGCTGGCCGGCCTGACGTTCAACCTGGCCGGCGAACGGCTGTCGGACCTCATCGCCGGCCGCCCTGGGCAAGGTCCTGCCGGACCCGGCGCTGAAGGCCCGCACGGA
>NZ_BAAAMU010000173.1:0-18736 GCF_039529435.1 Nonomuraea maheshkhaliensis | reverse complement strand
CGCGACTCGCGCGTGGTGGTGATCGGCGGCGGCGAGCGTGGCGGCGGCCAGTTCGCGCACGCGCTGGAAGTCGTCGGCGTCCAGCAGCCCGGCGCGCCAGGAGTCGTGGTCGCCGGGGGAGACGCCCGGCAGGATGCGTCCGCGGGTGAGCAGTTGCAGCGCGATGAGCGCCGCGCCGCCCCAGAAGCGGGCGGCCGGGTGGGCGGCGGGGTCCTTGCGGGCCCTGGCCAGGGTGGCCACCGCCGTGCCGACGGGGACGAGGGTGGCGGGGACGGTCCTGGTGCCGGGCTCTCCCGGCCCTCCTGGCTCGCTCGCTTCCGCGATGGTGATCAGGTCGTCGCCGGCGGGGTCGAGGAAGGCCACGTGCCCCTCGCGTGGCGGGTCGCCGGGCTGGAAGATCGCGGCGTGCCGGGTCAGGTCCGTGGAAGAGCTCACGGCCGTACAGTGTACGGTACGGATGGGGTGGGGTTTACCGCAGTGTCATACGGGCAGCCGCCCCATTCCGCACGTTCCCCGATTTTTCATAGCCTTGATCTCATGACTGACTGGCTGGTTGGACTGATGGAGAGCCTGGGCGCCCCCGGCGCCGGGCTCGCCATCGCCCTGGAGAACCTGTTTCCGCCCCTTCCTAGTGAGGTGATCCTGCCACTGTCGGGCTTCACCGCCAGCAGGGGCGAGATGGATCTCCTCGATGTCCTGGTGTGCACGACGCTCGGCTCGGTGATCGGCGCGCTCGCGCTGTACTGGGTCGGAGCGCTGCTGGGCCGTGAGCGCACCCTGGCCATCGCCGCCAAGCTTCCCCTCGTCAAGACCTCCGACATCGAGAAGACCGAGGCGTGGTTCCAGCGCCACGGCCGCAAGACCGTCTTCTTCGGGCGGATGATCCCCATTTTCCGCAGCCTCATCTCCATCCCGGCAGGCGTCGAGCGGATGCCCGTCCTGACGTTCACGCTGCTGACCACGGCCGGCAGCCTCATCTGGAACACCATCTTCGTGATGGCCGGCTACTGGATGGGCGAGCAGTGGGAGCTGGTGGAGTCCTACGTGGGCATCGGCACCAACGTGGTGATCGGCCTCGTGGTGCTGGCGATCGTCGTCTTCGTCGGCGTCCGGCTGACCGAGCGGCGCAAGGGGAGGCATGCGAACCGCCCTTGACGGGTTGCGCGGGGCCGGCGCGGCGGGCGGCATCACGGCGGGAGCGGTGGCGCTCGGCGCGCTCACCGCGCCGGTCGAGCTGGTCTTCCTGATGCTGACGCTGCCGTTCCTGGGCAATCCCAACGTACGGGCGTCGGCGCGGCGGCTGGCCCGGCTGGAGGCGTGGCGCCTGCGCCTGGACCCGTCGGCGCTCGACTACCGCGACGCCCGCGCGGCCGGCTATCTGGCCGCGCGGGCGCCGATCGGGGTGCTCGGCGGGCTGGTGCTGCTCCTGCTGGCCTGGGGCGCCTGGACCGGCGTGCAGATCGTGGCGGCGTGGGGCCGGGGCGAGCCGTTCGACGGCATGCTGCCCACGGCGCCACTGGTGGCGTACCTGTCCCTGGCCGGGTTCGTGACGCTCTTCCTGGTGCTGTCGGGCCTGGCCGGGGTGCACGCCCTGGAGCGCCGCCTGGCGCTGCGCCTGCTGGGCCCCGACCCGACCGAGGCGCTGGAGCGGCGCATCGCCGAGCTGGCCGAGAGCCGGGCGGGCATCGTGGCCGCGGTTGACGCCGAACGCCGCCGCATCGAACGTGACCTGCACGACGGGCTCCAGCAGCGGCTGGTGGGGCTGTCGAT
This sequence comes from Nonomuraea maheshkhaliensis, assembly GCF_039529435.1. Classification (NCBI taxonomy): domain Bacteria; kingdom Bacillati; phylum Actinomycetota; class Actinomycetes; order Streptosporangiales; family Streptosporangiaceae; genus Nonomuraea; species Nonomuraea maheshkhaliensis. The sequence goes on along the minus strand of NZ_BAAAMU010000173.1, from coordinate 16,966 downwards.
GCTCATCGGCCGCTCGCTGCGCGGCCGCCCCGAGCTGCTCGCGCAGGCCCACCAGGAGGCGCAGCAGGCGCTGGCCGAGCTGCGCGAGGTGGCCTGGCGGGCCTACCCGAGCGGGCTGGACTCGCTCGGGCTCGGCGAGGCGCTGGCCGGGGTGGCCGAGCGCTCCAGCGTGCCGGTCAAGGTGGACTGCCGGCTCGGTGAGCGGCCGCCGATGGCGGTGGAGACGGCGGCGTACTTCGTGGTGTGCGAGGCGGTGACGAACGCGGCCAAGCACGCCGGGGCCGCGCTCATCGCGGTCGAGGTGGAACAGGAGGACGGGGCGGTGGCCGTACGCGTGCGCGACGACGGCGCGGGGGGCGCGCGGGCGTCCGGCGGCGGCCTGTCGGGGCTGGCCAGGCGGGTGGCGGCGCTGGACGGCCAATTCGAGGTCAGCAGCCCGGCGGGCGGGCCGACGGTGGTCACGGCGGTGCTCCCGTGCGGGTGATCCTGGCCGAGGACTCGACGTTGCTGCGTGAGGGCCTGATCCGGCTGCTGCTGGAGGAGGGTCACGAGGTGCCGGCCGCCGTGGGCGACGGGCAGGCGCTGGTGACGGCGGTGACCGAGCATCGGCCGGACATCGTGGTGGTGGACGTACGCATGCCGCCCACCCACACCGACGAGGGCCTGCGGGCCGCGCTGGAGATCCGGCGGCGCTGGCCGGAGATCAAGGTGCTGGTGCTGTCGCAGTACGTGGAGAAGCGCTACGCCACCGAGCTGATGAGCTCCGACGTCGAGGGCGTCGGCTACCTGCTGAAGGACCGGGTGGGCCAGGTGGGCGACTTCCTGGACGCGCTCGAACGGGTCGGTGCGGGCGGGGCGGCGTTCGACCCCGAGGTGGTGCGGCAGCTGCTGGCGCGGACCACGCAGGTGGATCCGCTGGCCCGGCTGACGGCGCGCGAGCGCGAGGTGCTGGAGCGGATGGCGCAGGGGCTGACCAACGCCTCGATCGCCCAGTCCCTGCACGTGTCGCAGAGCGCGGTGGAGAAGCACGTCAACTCGCTGTTCGACAAGCTCGGCCTGTCGCACACGACCGGCTACAGCCGCCGGGTGCTGGCGGTGCTGCACTTCCTGGAGTCGTGACCGGGCCGGGCGTCAAGGAGTGTCGCGGTACAGATCCAGCCTTTCCGACACCCGTTCCATTCCGGCCGAGAGGTAGGTGGCGACGCCGCCGGTGTTACCGCTCGGCGTGTAGACGGCCACGCTGGACGAGCCGAGCTCCCGCAGCGCGCGGGCCGCCGCATGAGTGATCGCCCGGCCGTGGCCGTGGCCGCGGTGGTCGCGGTGCACGCCCAGCGGCTCGATCAGGCCGATCCTGCCCGGGCCGGCCGACCACACCGCCACGGCCGCCGCCGCGCGTCCCTGCCGGTCGCGGGCGAGCAGGCAGCGCGCGTCCGCGTACGGCGCGCCCGCCGCCATCGCGTGCCAGCGTTCGCCGTCGAACGTCGAGCCGTCGAACGACGCCCGCACGACCGCGGCCCACTCGTGGGCCCGCTCCGGCCCGATCTCCTCGACGAGGACGCCGGGATCGGGCACGGGGGCGCCGAGGTCGAGCCGGAGCAGCGTCCACGCCTCGCCGCTCCGCCAGCCGTCCTCGGCCAGCAGGTCCCTGACCAGGGCCCCGGCCGGCGCCTCCACGTACACCTTGCCGGCGGGCAGCACACCGCTCCCGGGCGCCGACGCGTCCGCGGCCACCCGCCGCGCCAGCTCCTCCTCGCGCAGCGTTCCCGGCGCGAACGCCAGCCGCAGCAGGTCGGGGCCGTCCAGCAGCCCGACCGCCAGCAGCTCCGCGCCCCGGCTCCAGGTCCGCGTGGCCCGCGCCGTACGCTCCGCGCCGAACCGCCAGAACCACCCGATGTCGCCCGGATGCACCTGCACGGGCACGTCGTCGTGCTGCCACTGCGCCAGGACCCGCGTCACGTCGCCGAGCCGGCCCGCCTCGGGGGTGCCCATCTCGATCGTCATGCCTTCGATCAGACACCAGCCCGTCGGCCCGGCGCACCTGGATATTCCGCCGGCGCCCCGGTCAGTTGGGCTGGCCGATGGGCCGGACGGTCACGGTGTTGACGTCGACGCCCGCCGGCTGGTCGAGGGCGTAGCAGATGGCCTCGGCGACGGGCTCGGGCGCCAGGGCGTAGGCGGGGACGGCGTTGTCCTGCCAGAAGGGGGTGTCGATCATGCCGGGGTTGACGAGGGTGACACCGACGCCGCGGGTGGTGGCGTACATGCGCAGGTTCTCGGCGAGCCCGGTGACGGCCCACTTGGTGGCCGAGTAGAGGTTGGCAGGGGCGTTCTTCAGCCCGACGACGCTGCCCACGAGCACCAGCCGCCCGCCGCCCGCCTCAAGGTGGGGCAGGGCGGCCCTGGCCAGCAGGGCCGGGCCGAGCACGTTGGTGAGGATCATCGGCGGCCACAGCGCCGGGTCGCCGTCGAAGATGGTCGAGCCCGCGGTGCTCAGGTGGTCGGCGGAGGCGAACCCGGCGTTGGCCACCGCGGCGTCCAGGCCGCCGAAGCGCTCCACGGTGCGGGCCACGGCGTCCTGGGTGGCCTCCCAGTCGGCCGCGTCGGAGACGAGGCCGAGCAGCCGGTCGCGGTGGCCGGTCTCGTCCAGGAAGGACTTGAGCTTGCCTTCGTCGCGGCCGGTGACGGTCACGCGGTGGCCGCGGCCGAGCAGCAACCGGGCGGCGCTCGCGCCGACGCCGCTGGTCGCACCGGTGATGAGTACGGTCTTGCCAGTCATGGTCATGCTCCCGGAGATGGGCGTTCGATCGGATCGTGCTGATGGCGCGGGAGCCGGCGTCGCCTGCGCCGCGAAATTCCAACGCTCGTGTTGCTGTTTCCTCTCCACTGTAACCCGGCGCGATTCCAACTGCAACGTTGGTGTTGGTACGATGTGCGCATGGCTTGGGACGTCGAGGGAACGAAACGCCGCATCTACGAGGCGGCGCTGGCCGAGTTCGCCCAGCACGGCCAGGAGGGCACGACCGTCGACCGGATCGCCAAGCGCGCCCAGGTCAATCGCGAGCGGGTCTACAACTACTTCGGCGACAAGGCGAAGCTGTTCTCGGTGGTGATCCGCGGCGAGCTGGACAAGATCGCCAACGCCGTGCCGCTGGTCATCACCAGCCCCGCGGACGTCGGCGAGTTCGCCGGCCGGACCTTCGACTACCAGCGGGCCAACCCCGACCTGGCCCGGCTGGTGCTGTGGGAGGGGCTGTCGGACACCGGCGGCATCCCGGACGAGCTCGCGCGCACCGAGCTCTACGCCGGCAAGGCCGCGGCCGTGGCGGCGGCGCAACGGGCCGGGCTGATCGACGACGCCATCGCGCCTGCACACCTGGTCTTCCTGATCATCTCCCTGTCGAGCTACTGGTCGGCGGCGCCGCAGATCGCCCGCATGTTGTCCGGCGGCGACGCCTCCCACGAGGCGGAGGCCGCCCGCCGCCGCGCCGCCGTGGTCGAGGCCGCCCGGCGGATCGCCACCCCGCCCGCCGCCTGACCCCTCACGCGGGATGTATGTGTTTCGCATACACTTCAGGGATGGAACCGGCACTGGAAGCGGCCATCGGCGAGTGGCACGCGAGCGTCAACGAGGGTGACCTGGAACGTTCGGCGCGGGCGGTCGGCGATCCGATCGTCGTCCTCGGCCCGAAGGGGGCGGGAGCGATCACGCCCGCGCAGTTCGCGCGGTGGGTGGAACGGTCGGGGATCACGTCGCGCCCGCGGTCGTGGCACCCGGTCGGCGAACGTCTCATGGTCGTGGAGCAGGACGCCACCTGGCCGGGTTCGCCGGACTCGACGCGGGTGGCGACGGTGTTCCGGGTGCGTGGCGGAAAGGTGACCGCCGCGCTCCGCCTGCCGGATCTCCGGCAGGCGCTGGAGCTGGCCGGGCTCTGCGCGGCGATGGCGGCCACCGAATGAGCGCGCCGGGGCCTGGGCAGGCGTTGTTCGCGTTCGTCCGGTACTGGTCGCGCCGGCCGCCGGTCGGTGACGGCGAGCCGGCCGAGCACGGCCGGCTCGTGCTCGCCGCCGAGGCCGTCCACGCGCTGACCCTGCGCGGGGCCGCGGCGACGGTCAACGCCGTGGCCCAGGAGATCGGCATCGACCAGAGCGGCGCGTCGCGCCTGGTCAAGGCCGCGGCCTTGGCCGGATACCTGGCCATCGGGGCCTCGGAGGCGGACGGGCGGCAGCGTCAGGCGACGCTCACGTCAGCCGGCCGCACCCTGCTTGATCAGGCCCATGACTGGCAGGAGCGGGTCTTCGACCGGCTGACGGAGGGCTGGAGCGAACGGCGGCGCCGCGAATTCCAGCAGGCGATGACGGACCTGATCGAACGATCCGGCGCGCCGCACGCCTGACGCCCGGCCTGCCTCAGCCGAGCTGGGAGACCTGGTAGTGGGCGATGAGCCAGTCCGCCCCGGCTCGCCGTACCAGCACGGCGAGGTTGACGTGGAGGGACGGGCGGTCGGCGAAGGAGAACTCGACGGCCAGATAGCCGAGGACGAGGCCGGCGGCCAGATCCCTGGTCTCCAGGATGCGGTACGCGGCCGTCAGGCCGGGCGGCTGGGAGTCGTAGTAGGCGGCGACGCCCGGCCGTCCGACGCTGTAGGGGCGCAGGCCCTGGAAGATGGCGTCCTCGGTGAACAGGGCCGCGACGCGCTGGGGCTCGTGCGCGTCCACGCCGGCCTTCCACTTGTCGAGGACGCCGCGCAGGACCGTCTCCCGGTCGTTCTCGCCGCTCATCGCGTCAGTGGCCGGCACTGACGCCGCCGTCGACGTGCAGGATCTCGCCGGTGACGAAGGGGGCGTTCTCCAGGTAGACGACCGCGTCCACGATGTCCTTCGTCTCTCCCAGCCGGCCCATCGGCTGCAGCGCCGCGAGGGCGTCGTGCGTCTCTCGCGGGTGCATGGGGGTGGCGATGGTGCCCGGCGAGACGGCGTTGACGCGGATGCCGCGCGTGGCGTACTCGATGGCCAGCGACCTGGTGGCGGCCTGGAGGCCGCCCTTGGACAGCGCGGCCAGCACGGACGGGACGCGCGAGTCGGGGTTGTCGATCAGGCTGGTGGTGATGTTGACGATGTGGCCGCCGCCCTGGGCGAGCATGTGCTCGGCGGCGAGCTGGGTGATGTGGAAGAAGCCGTCGAGGTTCACCGCGGTCACGGCGGCGTAGTCGTCGGCGGTGTAGTCGGTGAACGGCTTGGCGACGAAGATGCCGGCGTTGTTGACCAGGGTGTCGACCCGGCCGAACCGTTCGACGGCCGCCTTCGTCGCCCGTTCGGCGGTGGCGCGGTCGGCGACGTCGCCCTGCACGGCGATGATGCCGGGGTCGTCGGGGGCGGTGATCGTGCGGGAGATCGCGACGACGGCGTAATCGAGCCGGCGGTACGCCTCGACGAGGCCGGCTCCGATGCCCTGCGACGCGCCGGTGATGAGCGCGACCTTCTGACCCTGGTGGTTCATGATGACCTTCTTCGATGTTGCTGCTGACCGGCCGCTTAGCCGACCGGTCGTCTATGATGGTAGACGACCGGTCGACAATCGTCAAAAACCCGGACGGCGCGTGGGCCGCATTCGGCTGCGGCGACCTGCGCGAATCCGGCTGGGGCGGCTCACGCCACCCCCGAAACGGACGTGATAGAGCAGAGAGGTCGAAGATGGTCCCAGCCGAGCACGGAAGGAAGCATGATGACAGCGGACGAACCTCAGCCCTCGCCGGGCATGACGATCGAACTGGCCCGGTTCAGGGTGCGGGAGGGGGCCGAGGACACGTTGGTGGCCGAACGGCCGGAGATGGTGGCGGCGTTGCGGCGGCGCTTCCCGGCCTGCCTGGCCGCCTATCTGACCAAGGACGACGACGGCGAGTGGCTGGACGTGATCCTGTGGCGCAGCCGGGCCGAGGCCGAGGAGGCCGCGCGGGAGATCAACTCGGTGCCGGAGTGCGCGGCGTGGTTCCGTCACATCTCGGAGTCGGGCGGGCTGCGGCATGTGGAGGTCGTCTCGGCCTGGAGCCTCTCGGGCGGCCTGTGACCGGTTCGCTAGTCGACCGGTCCAGTAGAAGTAGACGACCGGTCGTACACTAGCAATATGGGACGAACGAGTGACGCCAAGGAGAGGATCCTCAGCGCCGCGCAGACGCTCATCGAGCTGCGTGGTTACTCAGCGCTGGGCGTGGCCGAGATCTGCAAGGCGGCCGGAGTGCCGAAGGGTAGTTTCTACTACTTTTTCGCCTCAAAGGAGGATCTCGCCCTGGCCGTCATCGACGAACACTGGGCCGCCCAGCGCGGCGACTGGGAGCGCATCCTGCGCGGCGGCGATCCGCCGCTCCAGCGCCTGCGCCGGCTGTTCGAGGCGACCCAGGCCGTCCAGCACGCCGGGCAGCAGAGCTGCGGCACCGTCTCCGGCTGCCTGTTCGGCAACCTGACCCTGGAGATGAGCAACCAGACCGAAGCCCTCCGCGTGCGCCTGCAGCAGATCTTCGGCGCGCAGGTCGACCTGGTGGACGAGGTCGTCACCGAGGCCAGGGAGCGCGGCGAGGTCACCGTCGCCGACACCCGCGAGGCCGCGCGGTCCGTGGTCGCCCAGCTTGAGGGTCAGGTGCTCTTCGCCAAGCTCTACAACGACACCGGGCGCCTCGACCTGCTGTGGGCGAACTGCCTGGCCATCCTGGGCGCCATCGCGAGTGGCGCCACGGTAGGCGCCGCCGGGGGTGCCGCGGCCGTCACCGCGCCGGGCCACGAGGCGCCGGCGCGGTGAGGCTTCCCTGACGGCCTCAGCCGGTGGGGTTGCCGAACCAGCGGGAGAGCTGCTCGTCCAGGCCCTGCTGATCGTCGCCGATCCAGGCCACGTGGCCGTCGGGGCGGAGCAGGACGCACGGATGATCCACGGACGCGGTCGGATCCGCGACGTGGTCGACCCGGTCCGACCAGCCGCCCGTGGTCAGGCGTTCGGTGCGGTCCAGCAGCAGGCCGCGACCTCGGCGCAGCAGATCGTAGAGCCGGCCCTGCTTCACGTCGAGGTCGGGCAACCGGCGGCCGAGCAGGGCGGGGCCGGGGCCGAAGTCGTAGCGGACGCCGATCGCGGCGATCTTCTCGATCAGGTGCCGGTTCACCTCGTCGAAGTCCATCAGTTCGGCCAGCAGCCGGCGCACGGCTCGCGGGCCGGGCCCGGGGGACAGCAGCTCGGCCTGGGCGCGGGTGTTGTCCAGCACGTCCTCGGCGACCGGGCGGCGTTCGGCCTGGTAGGTGTCCAGCAGTGACGCCGGCGCCCAGCCGCGGATCCGCCCGGCCAGTTTCCAGCCGAGGTTGACCGCGTCCTGAACGCCGAGGTTGAGCCCCTGCCCGCCGATGGGGGGATGGATGTGCGCCGCGTCGCCGGCCAGCAGCACCCGCCCGTCCCGGTAGCGTTCGGCCAGCCGGGTGGCGTCGCCGAAGCGGGACAGCCAGCGCGGGGAGTGCACGCCGAAGTCGGTTCCGGCGACGGCGCGCAGCCGCCGCCGGAAATCCTCCAGAGTGGGTGGTTCCGCCCGGTCGCCGACCTCCCCTGCGGGGACGACGACGCTGTAAACCCCCTGGCCGAAGGGGCGGATCCAGAAGGGGTGCGGCAGCTCGCGCAGTGCGGTGAGCGCGGCGGCGATCTCCTCCTGCGGCACGCCCGCAGCCATCTCGCCCATCAGCGTCTCGGTCCGCGCGGGCTCGCCGGGGAAGCCGACGCCGAGCAGCTTGCGCACCGTGCTGCGCCCGCCGTCGCAGCCGACGAGATAGCGCGCGCGCAGGCGTTCGCCGCCGGCCACCTGGACGGTCACACCTGCGTCGTCCTGCTCGAACCAGGTCACCGCATGGCCGCGCCGGACGTGTGCGCCGAGGCCGGTCGCGTGCGCTTCGAGCAGGCGCTCGATGACCGGCTGCGGGATGCCCAGCAGGTAAGCGTGCGCGGAGTCCAGGTTCTTGGGCACGGGTTTGTCGATCGCGGCGAAGAATCCGGCGGCCGGTCGCTTTCGCCCGTGTTCGAGCAGGCGGTCCAGCAGGCCGCGCATCGCCATCAGCTCAAGGCTGCGCATGTGCAGGCCGACGATGCGGACGAACGACTTGGGCTCGGTCTCCTGCTCCAGGACGAGGACCCGTACGTCGTGCAGCCGTAGCTCGGCGGCCAGCATCGCGCCGGTGGGCCCGCATCCGGCGATGATCACGTCGTACGCGTGATCGGGGACGCCGGGCCCGGACGTGCCGTCCGACGGCGGTCCGGCGGGGAAGTGCGGAGCGTTCATGGTGGCGCCTTTCGGGAGTGCCCTGGTGGCGAGGCGCTCCCGGCGACACCTACGTCAATCGCCGGCCGTGACGGGGAGGGGGAGCACCCACATCGCTACAGCGTTCATGGGACTCACCTCCTCGGGCGGTGTCACGGACAACGGCAAGCTACAAGCCCGCGCCCGCGCACGTCCAATCCTTTCCCGCACGGGCCCACCCTTCCTTGACAAACAGATTTGTCGGTGGGAGGGTGAAAGCCGTCCGCCGGACAAAACTATTTGTCAAGGAGTGGAGTCCCCATGAGAAAGATCATCGCGACCCTGTTCATCTCCCTCGACGGTGTCACCGAGGCGCCGGAGACCTGGCACTTCCCCTACCTGAACGACGAGATGAACCAGGTGGTGGCCGCCCAGATGGAGGCCGCGGACGCCCTGCTGCTCGGGCGGCGCACGTACGAAGTCTTCGCCGCGCACTGGCCGCGCCAGGACGCCACCAAGGACCCCATGGCGGCGACGCTCAACGCCGCGCCCAAGTACGTCCTCTCCACCACCCTGACCACCCCGTCCTGGGAGAACACCACCGTCCTGGCCGGCGACCCGCACAAGGAGCTGACCCGGCTCAAGGAGCGGCCGGGCAAGCACATCGGCGTCACCGGCAGCGTGTCCCTGGTGGCCTGGATGTTGCGCGAGGGCCTGCTGGACGAGCTCACCCTGCTCGTGCACCCCATCGTGCTCGGCGCCGGCAAGCGCCTGTTCGATGATGGGATCGGCACCCTCCCGCTCACGCTGACCCGTTCCGAGACCTTCAGCACCGGCGTGCTGAACCTGACCTATGAGAGGGCCTGACCATGGCCGCCAAGACCGTCGCCGCCAAACTGCTCGTCAAGCCGGAGACCACGCTCTGGATCTCCGACCCGGCCCACCGCCCGCTGGTGGAGCCGCTGCCCGAAGGGGCCCGCTACACCGAGGAGCTGAAGGAGGCCGGGGTCGCGGTGTTCTTCGCCGCCGACGCCGCGGCCGCCCGCCGCCTGCTCGGCGAGCGGCGCGCGCATCTCGCCGAGCCTGCCGTCGTCTGGGTGGCCTACCCCAAGGGCAACCGGTCCGACATCAACCGCGACACGTTGTGGCCCATCGTGGGGGAGTTCGGGCTGCGGCCCAACGGTCAGGTGGCGGTGGACGAGCTGTGGTCGGCGCTGCGGTTCCGGCCGCTGAGGGAGGGCGAGGCGCCGTTCACCGGTGGGCGCGGCTGATCCCCGCGCACATTCGGCTTTCGGCTAGGCGCTGCGCCAATGACAGTACATCTGGGCCGTCCCGGGAATGGGCAGGACATATCCCCACTTGCAGGAACTGCGTGCGGAACGGATCTCGCGATGAACCATCGTCACGATCGCGTGGCTGCCCTGAGCCTGGTAGACCACCGTTCCCGATGAGTTGTGGGTCCTGATGTGCGCGATCACGTTGCCGGTCGTGACCACGGCCGTTCTGCCGCCGCTGATCTCGTCGTTCGCGCGGCCGCTGCTCACGGTCTCGTTCAGGCCGGTCCACCGACTGCGGCAGAGGACCAGGGCGGCGGCCTGCCCCGCCCCGAACCGACGGCCACGATCATGCTGCCCACCTCGCCGTCGGGGGTGACGAACGGCGGGAGCAGGTCCGCGTCCGCCTGTGTCCTGGACAGCATCGCCACGCACGAATCGGCTTGCGAAAATCTGGCTCGAAAGGCGGGAAATCACTCTGACCCGGGCGGGAGGTGTCACGGGCTGAAGGTGTGGAAGCCGGTGACGAGCTCGGGCTGGATGCGGGCCACGAGGTCGATCGGGCGGCCGGGCCAGGGCTTGAGGCGGGTCATGGCCCGGCCGAGCTCGTCCGGGTCGGTCAAGGGTCCGGCCCGGCCGGTGAGCGTGACGCTCCAGCCCAGGCGGGTGGCCGGGTCCAGCAGGTCGGCCTCGTACACCACGGGCGCGGGCTTCGTGAGCAGCGCGGCGAGGTCGGTGTCGCCGGGCAGGCCGGTGAGCAGGGCCCCGTCGTCCATGACGTGCGGAATGAGCCGGATGGCCGGCAACGCGCGGCTGATGAACACGATCCGGCCGTAGGACACGTTCCGCAGCAGACGCAGGGACTCGGATCGGGACAACCGCCTGGTCACCGGAGGGGGCGGCGTGGTTCGGTGTGGCACGCTCCCACCCTGCCGCGAGCGAGACCGCCGGGATAGGGACGAAAGTCCCGACGTCGCCGGACGGACGATCTTCCGGTCCGCGCGCCTGCGGGCGCCGTCCCCGTCCGGGGGCGAGGATGGGCCTGAGCCATCGATCGGCCACCAGATGGGGGAAACCCGGTGAAACCCGTGTACGCGGCCGCCGCCGCGCATGTGCCCGCGCCGCCGGAGCAGGTGTTCGAGCTGATCACCGACTGGCCCAGGCACCAGGAGTGGATGTTCATGACCACGGCCCGCCAGGTGAGCGAGCGGGAGCTGGAGGCGTACACGGGCGTGTGGCCGATCGGGTTCCTGGACACGATGACGATCACCCACTGGCAGCCGCCGACGCTGATGCGGGTCACGCACACCGGCCGGATCGTGCGCGGCCGGGGCGCGATCCGGGTCAGCCCGTGCCGGGACGGCAGCCGCGTGGTGTGGGCCGAGGAGCTGGAGCTGCCGCTCGGGGTGCTGGGGTGGGCGGCGTGGCCGCTGGTCCGCCCGTTCGCCGTCGCGCTCGCGCGTCACTCGCTGCGTACGCTGTCCTCGCTGCTTCCCGTGCACGTGTGAGCGGGGCCGGCCCGCCGGCATGACGGGATCCGGCGCTCCTCGTGTTGGCCGGCCTGGTCGCGGGACCTGGCCGGCCTCGGGGCGCGGGTCAGGCGTGCCAGTCGCCCGCGCCGCCCGGCACCGGCGCGGCCGGGGCGTAGGGCTCGCGGGTGAAGATGAAGGTGTTGAGGTCGAGGTGGTCGGCGGCCGGCCGCAGCGTCTCGCCGGCGTAGTAGCCGTCGAGCCCGAGCCAGGTGCCGTCGTCCTGCGGCACGAACCGCGAGGCCCGCCCGCCTCCGCCGATCGGCTCCAGCGCCAGGCCGCGGTCGGGCAGCAGCCGCAGCGCGTACGGCTTGGGCCCCCAGTGCCACAGCCCGGTCAGCGCCAGCAGGTCGGGGTCGGCGGGCACGGGCCCCCACTCGTCGGGCAGGCGCGGCTCGTGCTCATCCAGGATGTCGAGCAGGTCGGTGAGCAGCGTGCCGCTCATGCCGGAGGTCGTGTTGGCCATGAACAGCACGCCCACGCTCTCCGACGGCTGGGCCCAGACGGTGGCCAGGAAGCCGGGCATGGACCCGGAGTGGCCGGACAGGCGGCGCCCGCCGGTCCTGGCCAGTTGCAGGCCCAGCCCGAACCCGCCGATCCAGGCGTCGCCGTCGTCGACGCCGGCGGGTTCGCGCATCTCGGCGAGGGTGTCGGGGCACAGCACGCCGTCGGTCTCGCCGCACAGGAACGCCGCCCAGCGGGCCAGGTCGTGCGGGGTGGACCACAGCTGGCCCGCCGGCGCCATCGCGTCGGCGTCGTGCTCGGGCTCTTCGAGGACGACGTCGGCCCAGGGGTGGACGGCGTAGCCGGTGGCGTGGGGAGGGCGGGGACGGGTGGTGGTGTCGTGCATGCCGAGCGGATCGAGCACCTCGGCGCGCAGCGCCTTGAGCCAGGTGGTGCCGCGCAGCCGGCCGACGAGCTCGCCGAGCACGGCGAAGCCGACGTTGGAGTAGTGGAAGCGGCGGCCGGGCCGGTGTTTGAGCTCCTCGGGCCCGACCCTGTCGAGCAGGTCGGCCGCGGGGATGCCGGGGGTGCGCTCCCACCAGGCGGTGGGCGGCTCGGCGGTGAGCCCGGAGGTGTGCGAGAGGAGCTGGGCGATGGTCAGGTGGCCGAGGCGGGTGCCGGGCAGGTGCTGCTCCAGCGGGTCGTTCAGGCTCAGGGCGCCCTCGTCGCGCAGCCGCATGACGACGACGGCGATCATGCTCTTGGTGATCGATCCGATGCGGTACTGGGTGGCGGCGGTCGGGGCCGCGTCACCGACGCGCCCGCGCCCCCCGAACCATACGGTCCGCCCGTCGCGGACGATCGCCGCCGTCAGCGACGGCACCCTGCACTCGGCCTGTTCGACGGCGAGCCTGCGCATCAGGGCGCGCGCCGCCGGCTGTCCCACCTGACTCATGAGCGACAAGATTAGTGGTTGGAACGGGGTGAGCTGCGGCTGTTCGCGATGCCTGATCGCGGAAGCGCCCGCCATGGCCGGGCCGGCCATGGCGCATTGGTCACCGTTTGCAACGGTCGCCGGTTGCGGCGCTCACTGGTGTCGGCCTGTCGCCGGCCGTCACCGGCCGAGGCGGTCAGCGGGAGGGGGCGCGGTCGAAGGTGTCGAGGATCAGGCCGGTGGCGTCCAGGTCGCGGGTCGTGGCCCCGAGCCAGGGCACCTCGATGCCGCCGGGCCAGGTGTGGCCGCCTCCGTCGACCGTGTAGAGGCGCAGGGTGACGCCGGCGGGGCATGAGGTCCACTCGCGCAGCCGTACCTGGCCGGTCAGGGAGCGGGTGGTGCGGCCGGTGCAGCCGAGGCGGGCGGCCCAGCCGCCGGCCGCCCGTTCCACCGGGTCGAGGACGACGAGGTCGGCGAGCGCGCGCAGGTCGCCGGTGGCGTCGCGCAGCGGATGGCCGCCGCGGTAGGGGACGATGCGGTCGGCGGTGCCGTGGAAGGCCACGATCGTGGTCGGGACGGCGTTCGCGCAGGGGCGGACGATGTTGAGGCCGGCCACGGCGGCGACGGCGGCCAGGCGTCCGTCCAGGGCGCAGACCAGCGCGGCGGACATGGCGGCGCCGTAGGACGTGCCGGCGGCGAACTCGCGCCCGGTGTCGACGCACAGGTTGCGCCGCAGGTGGTCGAGGAGGGCGGCCAGGAACGCGGCGTCGTCGGGGCCGGCGGTGCCGGGGAGGGTCCAGCCCATGCGTCCGTCGGCGGCCTGCGGGGTGGCCACGATGTAGCCGCGGCGCGAGCCCTGCTCGGCCAGCCGGCTGTAGGCCGTCTGGCGGCTCGCGGTGGAGTTGAGTCCGTGCAGGTCGAGGATGACGGGGTGGGGGCCGTCACCGTCGGGGACCGAGAGCAGGAAGCGGCGTTCGAGACCGGCGTGGCCGAGCCGGTGGGTGCCGGGCTCCAGCCGGGTGGCGGCCTGGCAGCCGCTGGTGGGGGCGGCCTGCGCGGGCGGGCCCGGCGGGGGCGGCGCGGTATCGCAGCGGGCGATGAGCAGGAGTGCCGCCAGCACCAGGGTCGCGCGTGTGGGCATCGGGCGCCTCCCGCAGCCGTGTGGGGGTCCTGGTTGGCAGTCTGCGGGACGGGGCGGTCGCGTGCGAGCCGTTCGCGGCGGGTGTAGGTTGGGGTGAGCCCTTGCTGGTGGCCGCGCGTGTCGATTCCGCCCGGCCCGAGGGGTTCTCCTGGTGGTGGCGTCCGGCCCTCCCCTTCTTCTCTTTTTCCGTTCGTGTGCCTGGAAGGCAGCCCGTACGACGATGAAGCGTTACATCCTCACCGGAACCCCCGGTTCCGGAAAGACGACGATCCTGCACCGGCTGGCGGCCCTCGGCCATGCGACGGTGGAGGAGGCCGCCACGGCGGTGATCGCGGCCGAGCAGGCACGCGGCGAGGCCGAGCCGTGGACGCGGCCGTCCTTCATCGACCAGGTCGTGGCCGTGCAGCGGCAGGCGACGCTCGCTCCTGCCGCGGCTCGGCGGGAGTGGCGGTTCTTCGACCGTTCGCCCATCTGCACGTACGCTCTGAGCACCTTCGTCGGCCATCCGATCTCCCCGGCGCTGTCGGCCGAGATCGACCGGATCACCCGTGAACGGGTCTACGAGCGCGAGGTGTTCTTCGTGCGTAATCTCGGGTTCTGCGAGCCGACCGCGGCCCGCCGGATCGGCTTCGAGGAGTCGCTGGTGTTCGAGCGGCTGCACGAGGAGACCTACCGGACCTTCGGTTACCGGATCGTGGACGTGCCGGCCGGGCCCGTGGCCGGCCGGGTGGCGGCGATCGAGGCCGCCGTGGGCGCCGGCTGAGACGGCGGCGCCGCCCGGTGTCCTGCGGAAAAGCAGGAGACGGATCCGCGCCTCCTGTGCCAGCATGCTCGCCGATGCCGATTTCCGCTCACGAGCCGCCTGTGCCACCATCCTCGGCCATGCCCATGCCCATGCCCGTGTCGATGCCGATGCCGATGCCGATGCCGATGCCGGGCCAGGAGCCGGGCGCCGAGACGCTGGCGGCGATCGCCGCCCTGCACGGAGCCGGCGGAAGGATCCGGCCGCTTCCGCAAGGCGTGGCCAACCACGCCTTCCTGCTGGGCGAGGAGCTGGTCGTCCGCATCCCGCGAGCCGAGCGCTTCGTCGCGGACCTGGTCAAGGAGGCCGAGGTCATCCCCGTGGCCGTGCGCGCGGAGGTGCGGACGCCGCCGCTCGTCGCCTTCGACGACTCACGCTCGGTGGTGGACGTGCCGTACATGGTGCTGGAGCGGGCGCACGGCGACGACCAGCCGCGCCTGGACCTGCCCGGCGACCGTGCCGCCGGCGGCCTGCGCCAAGTCGGACGGGACCTGGCCCGGCTGCACCGCGTACGCAGGACCGCCGGGCCCGCCCTGGCCACCGTGCCCGTGGCGGACGGCGCCGTGGACGCGCCGGCCCTCGTCGAGGACCTTCACGCGGCCGGCTGGCTCGACGCCGAGGCCGCCCGCTGGCTGACCGGCTGGGCCGGCCGCCTGTCGGCGCACCTGCCCGCCGACCCGCCCCTCGTCCTGGCGCACGGTGACCTCGCGCCACAGAATCTGCTCGTCCACCCGGAGACGTCCCGACTTTCCGGGATCGTGGACTGGGGTGACGCGCAGTGGGCGGACGCGGCCGCCGACTTCGCCAAGGTGCCGCTCACCGGTGTCCCGGCGGTACTGGCCGGCTACCGGGAGGAATCCGGCGAGACGGACGTGCCGGGGTGGGAGGCCCGCGTGTTGTGGTATCACCTCACGTGGGCCCTGGCGCGGCTGGCCGACCCCGTCCCGCATCCGGGCGAGCGCCACTGGAGCGCCCCCGCGGCCGGCCGGCTGCTCGGGCTGCTGCGCTTCTTCGCCTCAGGCCCGCCGGCCCCCTGGCCCGCTCTGGCCTGACCCCCCGGCTCGACGCGGCGGCCCGGCGTTCACTTCTTGAAGGCGTCCTTCACCTTCTTGCCCGCGTCCTTGACCTTCTCGCCGGCCTGCTTCAGGCCGCCCTCGGTCCGGTCGGCGCGCCCCTCGGCGCGCAGCCGCTCGTCGCCGGTGGCGTCGCCGACGTTCTCCTTCGCCCGTCCCTTGAGCTCCTGAGCCTTGTTACGGATCTTGTCGTCGGTGCTCATATCTGTGCCTTTCCTGGTCGAATTCCCGCGAGCCCTTGTCCTAACCGAGCGGGAAGGCCGGAAACGTGCCTCCCGCTCGCGCGGGCCGACGATCACCGGTTTAGGCGGAAGGAATGCCCGTCGGGGTCGAGGATGACGCGGACGTCGGGCTGCGGCTGGAATCCGGCCTCGGCCGCCCCGCACTCCAGCGCCCACCCCGCCTCCTCGGGCTCGCCCTGGTCCGGGCCTTCCTCCGCGGTGACGAGCCGGCCGAGCAGCCGGGCGTAGAAGCGCGCCTGCTCACGCGGCTGCGAGGTGGCGACGGTCACGGAGGTCAGCTGGAGACGAGGGGGCGTGACGATCGGTTCCTTTCGGCGGCGGGCCCGGGATCGGCGGCGGGCCTGGATCAGCGCCGGCAGGCCCGGCCGTCCCATCGCGTGATGTCCTGCCCGGGGACCTTCTCGTTCAGGCATCAGCCGTGTCTCTTGCCGGTGCGCAGCTCGTAGTCGGTGAGCTGCACCACGGCGGGGGTTCTCGCCTCGCGCGAACTTCGCCCGGGCATCCTGCCACCAGGCGACCACCACGGCGACGAACAACAGAACGGCGAAGACGCCGATGCCCGCCTCCGCGGAAGACGACACGGCGTCCAGCCCGAACCAGAGGGCGCCCGCGCCGATGGCCACGAAGGTGACGACGGAGAGCGTTCCGGAGGCGCGCTTCGGCGGTTCGGGGGCGGCGGCCGGCGGTGCCGTGACCGGGGTGGGGGAGAGGGCCTCCCGCACCATGCCGCATTCGGGGCAGCGCCACGGCTCGGCGTCGCCGGCCGAGTCGGGGCGGGCGCAACGGTGGCTGTCCAACGAGGTCCTCGGGTGGGTCAGATGGGCGCGCTCGATCTTGGTGGCGCCGCTTTCCCACACCCGTGCAGCCTGAACCAGGCCTGTGCGCGCGCCGGTGCGGGTGAGGGGCGGTGGGGCGATGAACCCGGTGGTGTGGGATGGTGAACCCGGCGGTCACGTCCGCACGGCCGCCGGGCGCCGGGCCGGCGGGTAGGCCGGCCAGGCGAGGCCGTCGATCGCGAGCCACGGCGCGGCGGCCAGGGCCGTGGGTGCGAGCCCGGTGAACGTCCTGATCTCGCGGTGGAGGTGGGACTGGTCGACGTAGCCGCTCTCGGTGGCGACGCGGGCGGCGGGGTGTCCCGCGGCGAGCAGGTGGGCGGCGTGGTCGAAGCGCACCAGCCGGGCGGCGCGTTTGGGGGTGATGCCGAGCTGGGACCGGAACCGGGACCACAGGCGCTTACGGCTCCACCCGACCTCGTCCGCCAGCCCGTCT
>NZ_BAAAMU010000172.1:0-18988 GCF_039529435.1 Nonomuraea maheshkhaliensis | reverse complement strand
CGCGGTGCTGCGCGGCAGCCCGGTCCGCTGCACGAGACCCGCCAGCGACAGGACGCGGTGCCCGGCGTCGAAGGCGCGCAGCACGGCAAAGGCCCGGTCGATCACCGCCTCGCCCGCCTTCGGAGACGGCGCGGGTGTCCCCGGCGCGGAGGCCGCCTTGGGCGGATCTGATGCCGGCACCGCATCTCCTGTTCCACTCAGTGGCATCCATCGTGCCATTTAATGACCGTTCTTCCTAGTCTGAAGTCGCTCAGTGCCGCGGAACGCGGCCCCAGACCAGCAACCGAGGAAATGCAGCGATGAGCACGCAGGGCCTGATCGACGTCCACGCCCACTTCACCACCCCGCACTACATCGAAGCCGCCAAGGCAGCCGGCCACGTGCGGCCCGACGGCATGCCCGAGCCCTACTGGCCACGATGGACCGCCGAAGAACACCTGGCACTCATGGACGAAGCCGGTATCGCCAAGGCGATGCTGTCGCTGTCCTCACCGGGGGTCCACTTCGGTGAGGACCGGGCCGCCCGCCGGCTGTCACGCGAGATCAACGAGTTCTGCGCCCGAACCGTACGACAACACCCGGACCGATTCGGGCAGTTCGCCACCCTGCCCCTGCCCGACGTGGACGGCGCACTGACCGAGATCGCCTACAGCTTCGACGAACTCGGCGCTGACGGCGTGGCGCTGCTGTCCAACCACGCCGGGATCCGCCTCGCCGACGAACGGCTCGCCCCGGTCCTCACCGAACTCGACCGCCGCGCCGCGATCGTCCTGCTGCACCCGACCACCTGCCCGGGACACAAGGCACTGCCGTCAGGACGACCCCAGCCGATGATCGAGTTCCTGTTC
Source organism: Nonomuraea maheshkhaliensis (assembly GCF_039529435.1). NCBI lineage: Bacteria > Bacillati > Actinomycetota > Actinomycetes > Streptosporangiales > Streptosporangiaceae > Nonomuraea > Nonomuraea maheshkhaliensis. Next base: position 18,140 of record NZ_BAAAMU010000172.1, on the reverse strand, counting down.
GAGACCGCCCGCACGGTCATCGACTTCATCCTCAGCGGCGCGGCGACGAGGTTCCCCCGCATCCGCCTGATCGTCCCCCATCTCGGCGGGGTGCTGGCGCTGCTCACCGAGCGCGTCGAAGCGTTCCGTACGATCAGCGGCGAGCCGGCCGACCGGGTCACGGTCACCGAGCAGCTCGGCCGGTTTCACTACGACCTCGCCGGCATGCCGTCGAAACAGCAGATCGCCGCACTCGCCGCCATCGCCGGACCGGACCGGCTGCTCTACGGCAGCGACTACGCCTGGACCCGCCGCGAACTCGCCCTGCACCTGCTCACAACACTCGACTCGACAATGGCCGGCGAACACGAGGACTGGCGAGCCCTCACCACACACAACGCCAATCTTCTCCTCGGCCAAGGGTCTGGACGTTGACCGGCCCGCTCCAATCTGTGTTTCCAAGAACGGCGCATGCGGACGTTCTGGATGTTGCTCTGGCTCAGGGGCAGGTCCATGGTCGGGGCAAACCACGGGCGTGCAAGGAACCGCCGGCCTCGTCGAAGACGGTGAGAATCTGCTGGCAGACGGGGCGAAAGGGACAGTCGACGGCGGCTCAACCGGACATGATCTTGCGGCAGTGCGGGAAGCGAGGTGGCTGCGGACGCGAGCCAGCCTGGTCGCCGATCAGGTGGTTCAGGACGGTTGTTCCGGTCGCCGCCGACGCTGGAGTCGGTGGCTGGGCGGACGTACCGGCCCAGACCGATGCCTCGGGCTGGGCCGGTAGCGTCAGGTCAGGCTGGCACCGGGTCGGCGAGGGGCCGGCCGAGGCCGAGGGCTGCGCTGAGTTTCGGGCCTTCTTGTAGTGCGCGGTGTACGGAGGGCAGGAGGCGCTGCTGCCAGTGGTCCAGGGCGGCGTTCAGATCAGCGCCGTGGTGGAGGTGCTGGCCGAGTGCGATGGCCAGGGCCCGGTCCTGTTCGATGCCGTTGTTGGCGCCCTGTGCGGTGTTGGGCCGTACCGGGGCCAGGGCATCTGCCAGCAGGAGGGCATGGGCGGCTCCGAGGGAGTGGACCATGCGCTGGGGTGGGTCGATGTCGAGGATGGGTGTCGCGTACCAGTCGGTGGTGGCCGAAATGGTCTCCGCCACGGCCTCGGGAAAGAGCTGATAAGCCCAGCTGATGACTTCCTCGCTGGCCATGGGTGGGACGTGGTGTGGCTGAATGAACGTGCGCTGGGTGGGGTCGCCGCCCAGGAGGCGGGAGAACTCCTCGCTCGACATGTTGAGGTAGAAGGTCCAGTCGAGGCCGGTGTCACCGTTCTTGCGCGGGATGGGGAACATGTGGAAGGCGCCCCCGTGCGCTCCTAGGCGCGTGTAGTCCTGGATGCCGACCCGGTTGCCGGTCAGTTGGCCGCGCCAGGCGACGTAGCCGGCGTAGTGCAGGGGGCGCGTCGGGTCCAGCAGGCGGCGGCCGATGGATCGCCGGCCGTCGGCGAAGACGACGAGGTCGGCGGTGATGCTGGTCCGGTCGGCGAGGTTCAGGAGGGCCTGTCCGTTGCCCGCGATGCTCATCGACCGCACTCTGTTTCCGGTGCGGAGCCACGTGTCCGGCAGCCGGTTCAGCAGCGCGGAGTTGAGGACGTGCCAGGCGGTGTTGCGGCCCGGATAGACGGAGTGGACGCGGCCGGTCTCCTTACGGTCGGCGATACGGATGGTGGTGACGCGTTCGCTGGGAAATGGCGCCAGTTCGGCTTGGGGGATGCCGAGTGTTTCCAGCGTGGCGAGCGAAGCGTGGTCGAGGCCGATGACGCCTCCGGCCTGGGCGAAGGGCGACGGCGATGCCTCCAGTACGGACACGCGGGTGAAGCCTGCCTGGTGCAGGAGCAGGGCGAGGGTGGGGCCGGTGATCGAGCCGCCGATGATGGCGATCGACGGCTGGGACTCGGCCCTGAGAGAGGTCGTCGAGGGTGGCACCGGACCAGGCTCGGTGAGCAGGTTCATGGCAGCTCCTTGGTGCTACGGCTGATGGGCTGCCGGAAGGGCGACGGATGCCCGTGAGGGTGGCGGGGCCGTCGTGTGCCCTTCCGGCAGGGAGCCGTCGGCGGCGCGGCGGACTGCCCTCGCAACCGTGTGGTTGTGGCCTGTTGAAGATGTTTTGCGCCAGCAAAAGATCTTCAACAGGCCACAACTCGCCCACCAGGACGGCGGAGCCAGGGCGAGAACGCGGTTGCGAGGGCGGGAAGCCGTGCCGCAGGCTGCGACGCCGGAAGGGACGACGACCCCGCCAGCCGTCAGCGGGGGCGGAGCCTGGTCGGAGTGCTGTTCGAAGGTCAGGCCAGTGTGGTCGTGGCCAAGCCGAGCAGGCGGTGCTGCGACGGCGGTTCACGCTCGCGCTGTCTTGGGAAAGCGCTCGGTACGAGAGTGCCGAAGCTGACTCAGTGCGATCAGGGGGCGACGTCGTTAGGAGGAAGCACTGGCCAAGCCGAGCGGGGATGCCGCGTCGCGTACTGGGTGATGCTGGTGACGAGGTCGTCCACCTTCATGTCGTCCTGGAGCGCGGATGGGGTGATTCCTGCTTGCAGGGCGGTGGAGATGAGGCGAGCGAAGGAGTTGCCGGGCTCGGCTTGGAGGGCACGGTTGACCGCGATGCGGGCCAGTGATCCGGCTCCGTTTCGGAGGGCGGTGAAGGCCAGGTTGACGGCCGGCGCCGCGGCGTAGCGTGGGTTGATGCGACTGGTGACTTCGGTCCAGAACCGCTGTGCGAAGTCAAGACCGTCTTCGCAGCAGATCGTGAAGGCGATGTCCCTGACGGTCACCGCTGTGAGGAGGATCCCCAGCCAGGCGAGGCCTTCGGCGGGAATGGGGCGTCCGGCTCGGAGATGTTCGAAGCATTCTCGGGCGCATCGTCGTCCTTCGTCGAACCAGTAGTGGTCATCGAGGTTCAGGTCGTTCAGCATGGCCTCGGCTCGCGCCTCAGCGGTTTCCGTGGCTGCCTCCATGGCCTCGCGTTGCTGCCCTTGCACGGGTTGGAGGATCTTTTCGAAGGTCTCCTTGTCGGGCATCGCCACCATCCCGGCTGCGACGAGGTGGGCGACCGCGGGGCTGGTGCCGGTGTCGTACGGGATGCCGTCCGGTGGGCAGCAGGCCGGGTCCGAGCAGAGGTAGGACCAGCAGCGTCCGTTCTCGTACCGGATCATGTCGACCACGTCGATGTGCTGGGCGGTGAGTGCGGGGGCCAGGGCGTCCATGACCGGGGTGACCCTCTCTCCCGGGCCATGACCGACCACGGCGACAGCAGCAGGCCGGTCTCGCGTCAGTAGGTGGACGGTGTCGGTGACGAACTCGGTCACGTTCTCGAACCGGTCGGGTAGTTCGCGGTGCAGGACGGCCTTGAAGTGATGTCCGTCGACGAGGACGAGGTGGATGGTGTTGTCCTGGTGGTAGCCGACGAGGTACGGCAGCACGGCGATCATGTCGGCGAGGGTGTGGAGGGTGATCGTGGTAGTCGGCTCCGCGGTGGGAGTGGACTCTTGATGGTGAGACATGGATCTTCCTTGGTGATGTGGGGCGAACAGGGTTTGTGCTCTCTGAAAGCCGCCGGCGGTGAGGCGGGGCGGTCAGGCGGCGTCGTGAGCAGCGTGCGTGCTGTCAACGGTTGGTCCCGAGGGGGCTTCTTCGGCCAGGAGCTCGTACATGCGAGCCAGTTGGGCGCGTTGTTCGTCGAGCTCGCGGTGCCGGTGGGCGATGAGGGCTTCGAGTTCGGCGATGGTGGCGAGTTTGCGGTGCAGGCCGATGTGCCGCAGGAGGGTGCGGGCCGCGGCGCGGCGGAGCCGGTCGAGGTCGGGTCGCTGTAGCCAGTAGCCGGCCAGGGCGGCGAGGACCTCGGTGACGTACCGGGTGACGGCGGCGGGGACACGTGCTCGCCGGTGGCCGGTGGTGGCGTCGCGGTGGTAGATCCGTATGTCGTGCGGGCCAGGGTCCTGGGCGTTGATGACGCTGTAGTCGACCAGGCGGACGGTGCCGTGAATGAGCGGACGGTGAGGGCGGTATGTGCCGGTGTGAGCTCCGGCGGGGAGTTCGTCGCCGTAGTGAACCTTCAGCCGGGTGGTGGCGGGATCGACGGTGTCGCGGTCGAAGTCGGGTTCCAGGGTGAAGATGCCGGTGACGGAGGGGTTGCGGACCAGGCAGCGCAGGACGCCGGTGGTGGGGTTGGGTTTGGCCAGGACGCGGAGGTCTCCGTAGGGGGTCACGTGCAGGGTGACGGCATCGACCAGGGGTGCCGTCGACTGGGTTTCAGGCAAGGCGGGACCTTCTTTCGGCACATGGGCAAGGCTGTGCCGACGCCTCGGGGAAGGAGGCGCCGGCGATGGTAGAGCGGTTAGTAGCCTGGCTCGGGTGGGAACTTGGTGGCGGCTTCGGCGCTGCTCATCCGGCCTTGGACTTCGGCGTAGGGCAGCCGGCCGGTGGTCTCGGAGGGTTGTCCGGCTCGATCGACGTTGTGGCTTTGGCGCAGGATTCGACGGCCGACTTCGTGATGGCCGGTCGGCACGGTCAGACTCTTGGTGTTGACGCGGAGCACCTCGTACCAGGTGCCGAGGTAGAGGACGAAGTCGCCGACACGGAAGTCGGCCGGGCCCCAGATTTTGACGCCTTCGGCCGCTGCCTGCGCGACGACGTCCTGCCAGTAGGCGATCTTGTTGGATAGCTGAACTTGGTGCAGGAGGAGCCGTTCGCGGTAGTCACCGGTCGCGGGTTGCCACTCCAGCACGGGGTTGCCGTTGTCGGTGAGGACGACTTCGCCGTCGCGTTCGACGAATTGAGGGTGAGCCTCGCCGGTCAGAATGCGTTCGATCCGACGGAGCTGTTCGCGCAGGCGCTCGATGCGCCGCAGGGTGGCCCGGGGGTCTCGGCGGTGCTGCTTGAGGTGTTCGACCGTGCGCGACCGGGTGATCCAGTACTGATGGCGGTCGGTCTCCTCGATGGCCTTACGGGTGTGGCTGTGGTTGCGTTCGATGACCCTTTCGTAAGCGCGTTGCCGGGAGCTGCCGAGCAGGATCGGCTGATCGGGTGGGTAGCCGCGGGTGGCCGTGGCTGCTTGCGTGCGATGTCGCTCGGCCCGGGCGCCGGCTTCGGCGGCGCGTCGACGGTAGATTCGCGCCCGGATGGCGGCGCGCTCGTACATTTCGGCCTCGATCTGCTCGGCTGAGCGAACCTCGTCGGTGACGTCGATGGTGACGGGCAGGCCGGCGGCTCGCAGCGTGGCGCTTATCTGCTCCATCCGATCCCGGTGCTCGGAGAGGTGCCGGTCGCGCGAGTCCGGCTCGAACCAGGCGCCGAGTCGCCCGTCATATTCGATGTGGTTGGACCATCTCAGGCCGAGACCGCCGCGTTTGCGGCTGCCGAGCAGCTTTCGATGTTCGGGGGCGGTGCCGGTGACGATGATGCCTCGGGCAGGCGATACGTGGATGGTGATCACGTTTCCTCCTCTCTTTGCGTTGAGAGTGCGAAGCGGCTGTGGTCAGGTGCCGGCTTCGGGGCTCTCGTTCGCGCGTTCTCGTACGGCTTTGCGGTTGGCGATGACGGAGGCTCCGTTGTCAGGCGGGACCGGCGTCTCGAGGGGGATGCCGTAGACGATGTGACCGTCGATCAGGACGCGAAGCGCTTGGCGCGCTGCAGCGTCGGCGGGGAACAGATCGACGCACATGCCGCCGTCCGGGGCTTGCCGGACCATGGCGGTCAGGGGCCCGGTCTCGATCCGGGCGATCGGCCAGTCCCAACCGTCGTACTCGACCTCGGTGGCGATGGGCTCGGCAGTGACCAGCCTGCGGCCGGTGGCGAGGATCACCGTCTCGATCGCGTCGAACGTGGTTCCGTTCCAGTCACTGTGCTGGTTGAGGATGCGGTGGATGGCTTCCATGGCCGTGTCGTCGGAGATGAGCACATCATCGCGGGCGATCGGCAGCGGAGTGGGCTGCGGCCGAGCCACGGGCGTTTCAGGATCTGACGTCATGAGGGGGACCTTTCGCAGCGATACGGGTGCGGGTGCGTGGTTCGGCGTTCAGAAGGCTGCGGCCAAGTGCATGGCCTCAACGCCACGGCTTTCCATCTCGAAGGCCTTCTCCGCGTCGTCCAGGAGCTGGGCGGCGCTGGTGACCGCGTGCATGACGCCGCCGGCGGTGATCGCGCCGCCCTTGTAGAAGTGCTGCAGGATGAGCTGCTGCTGATCCTTGGTGAAGGACAGCCTGGTGGAGACGAACTCGATCGTCTTCTCAGGCTCTGTGACGGCGACGCGGGCTTCCCGTGCCAACTCTGTGATCTTGGTTTGGACGTAGTCGACGTCCAGGAAGGTTCGTACGGCATCACGCGCGCGTGCGGTGACCAGCTGCATGCTCTTGGCCAGCGTGTCCTGGCTCCACCGCACGATTCCGTCGTCCATGCGGCCGCCCAGGTGAACCTCGCGCACCACGTCCCGGTTGATGGTCATGCCGTTGCGGCAGACCTGCAGGGTGAGCCTGGGTGTGATGGTGAAGGCGCCGTCACCGGTCTCGGAGTTGGCCAGCAGGAAGCCGGCGAACACCACCGGGTAGGCCGCCGCGGAGGCGCCCGAGAAAGGGCTTCGATAGTCGCCGACCAGTTCGGGGGCGTAGGCCTGGATCTGCTCGCAGGCCACGCGCAGGAACATGCGGCGCTCGGTCAGGTCGGCTCCGTCGATCTGGACGGCGACGCCGCTCTCCTTGATGCCGTCCAACGCGGCCATGAGCACGTCCAGGTTGTCGATGACCTTGTAGCTGTTGGACAGCAGCGCCCGGCCAATGCCCGTACGGCCACTGCCGACCAGCCCCCGAAACAGGAACCGGCGGTGCGGGTCGGCCTGTAGCCAACCGTTGACGTTGGCGTCGTACAGACGGCCGTTCTCCTCCCTCAGACGCCGCAGGTACGGAGACGGAATGCCCAGCTTGGTGGCGATGTCCTGATCGCAGTGGGCGGTGGGCAGGTAGCGGCCGGCGGTGGCGGTGACGCCGTCCGCGGAGACCAGAGGTTCAGTGCCGATCAGTTCCAGGTGGGTGCCGACGGCGCGCAACCGTTCTGCGGGGACGATGACATCGATCTTGCGGGCGTGCTGGGCGCGCAGCACCTCGACGAGGTCGTCGAGGGTGGCGTTTCGGAGGGTCAGGGGTGGGAGCGGGGAGGCGATGGTCACGGGTCTCCTCGGTGATTCGGTGCTATGAATGGGAAGGCAGGGTGATCGCGGTTCGGCGGTGCCGGTCAGGCGGCATGCATGGCGGGTGTTCCCCGGGTGGGAACCAGGTGGAGGGCTGGGCCGCGAGCAGGGACGTTCTGGCGGACCTGGGCCGGTTCCGTATCTGTGGCATCGCGGCTGGGCAGGTCGACCACGGCGATCGTGAGGGTGTCGAGCGCGCCGCGCTGTTGGGCCGCAGCGATGAGCTCAGCGCAGGTAGCGGAGGCGGGAATGGACCGGCGGAGGATCCGGGTGAGATCAGACGTGCCGAGCGGAAGGGTGAGGCTGTCGGAGCACAGCAGGAGCCGGCGGATGTCGAGTACGCGCTCGTCCTGATCGCTCCCGCCGGATGGTTCACGCCATACCTGCTGGCGGCGAACGGGCGCAATCGCATGCTGCTTCGGCGAGGGCGGCCGGATCAGTCCGTGCACGGCCATGTCACCCGTGAGGGCGAAGGCTTGCACGCTCTCCCCCATCCAGCACAGATCCACGGTCCAGTGGGTGACCACCGCAGTCATGAGGGATCCCACGATCCGGGTGGCCTGCGGCTTCAGCGGCGTATTCGTCTCCTCGATGACGCTCGTCTCGAGCGCGCTGCGCCCGGCGTAGACGCCGGCGGCGGCGTTCGCCGTCTGTGCCGCGGCGAGTGCGCTGACCTCGGCGGCGATCCGGGCATGAGCGCAGGCGCGCGTCTTGTCGCTGTCGGCAGCGTCGCCTTCGCAGATCGCCACGCCAACGCTGGAGTGGTATCCGGCCACGGTGACGCGGTGCAGATTCCTCGGGTGCGGCCCGCGGTCGGACCGTACGGCCAACTCGCCGCCAATGGGCAGGGGCAGGTGGTGCGTGTAGGCGCTGGACATTCAAGATCCCTTCGGACATGAGAAAGCCGCGGTCATCACCGCGGCGCAGAGAACAAGGTGCGAGGGCGAGGAGGCGGGAGCTGGGCTGCCGCTTCGAGCTCATCGTGATGGGTGTGGGGGACCGGTCTGGTCCTGGTCCGCAGCGCCCAGGACCAGACCGGAGAATGGGGGATCAGGCGGCCTCGGCGCCGTCGAGGTTTTGATCGGCGTCGTCTGAGCGCTCGGCTTCGAACGACACCTTCGAGGAAGCTTCCTCATCGCCGCCGCCATCGGCAGCGTGGCCCGTCCCGGATTCGGCTGTCGAGGAGTGCCCCTCAGCGTTTTCCTCCACGACCTCTGCCTGGTCGACGGGTGTGTCTCCCCGGTAGGGAACGCCGTCGATGAGGGCCTGCTCGATCGGGGCAGGCTGGTACGGCTGCAGCGTCCGTGTGCCGAGTTCCGGCCCGAGCGTGTTGACCAGGAACCGCAGCCACAGAGCCGCGTCCTCTGCCGAGCAGGGGCTGTACTTGTCCGGCCGCCAGGTGTTCTTGCCGTCCTGGCTGGCCCTGGTCATCTGGTGCTCGAAGGCCACGGCGATGAGCCGCAGCAGCATCATGGCCTGCTGGCCGGTCGAGGCGTCCTGTAGCGCGTGGCCGAGATCCGCCGGTCCACCGAATTCGTCGTACAGCGCGCTGCGGCGAGACGACGTCAGGTAGTCCCGTACCGGACCGGGCATCTCCACCAGCATCTTGGTGACGAACGGCAGCACAGACTTGGGCGCGGTCTTGCGCTGGAAGAACTCCACCAGCCACTGCTGTCGCAGAGTGCCGGCACGCGGCCAAGCGTTACGCCCTTCGATCACGATCTTTCTCGACGGCTCATCCCCGCTGGGCTTGGCGTCCTCACGGGGTGATGACGCTGCCGAGGCGTTCGAGGGCTCGGGCGGGGCGTAACCGTGCTCGGCGGGCGTAGTGCAGTAGTACACCGGCTCGGTCTTGTCGTAGCTGTAGAAGAACGCGCCGTGGCCGGCGCAAGCGGCATGCTGGTCGGCTTCCGGGTCGAACCCGTCGACGAGGTGGGCCAGAGTCTGAAGCAGGAACGCCTCCGGAGGGCGCGTTTCAGTGACGCGAACGCCGACCTCCTCCAGCTTGGCGATGATCGTGTCGTGCTCGGCTTCCTCGGCCAGTTCGTCACGAACGCTCTCCACGGCATAGGCCACGGGATGACCCCAGTCGATCCGCTGCTGGATCCTGGCCAATGCGGCGTCATCGCCGTCGAACTCCGACAGCAACGCGATGTCGTCGAGCGTCCAGACATGGTCCATGGCGCGTGCGGCCCGTTTTGTCTGCTCGCTGAGCCTTCCGGCCGCGATGCCCGCGCTGATCTGCTTTTTCGTACGACCGGTACGCTGACGGAGCTCGGTGCGGCTGGCGCCGGCCTGATGTGCCTGGAACAGGGCCTGGGCTTGCTCGAACGCCGACAGAGGAAGGCGGAAGTCACCGTCGTTTTCGACAAGCTGGTCGATGAACAGGCCTGCTCGGTCGCCGGCCATGGTCAGATCGACCAGGCAGAGCATCGTCTCCAGCTTGAGCCTGCGGCCCCCTTCCAGGCGGCGGTTGCCCTTGGTCACCCAGAAGAGGTAGTCCTCTTCGCCTTCCTGGCGTACATAGTCGTCGGGGATGGGAATCGCGGTGAGCACCACCTGCTGCTTGTCGAGCAACGACTTGCAGAAGGCGGAGGTGATGCCGTAGTCCTCACGGACGTTGTCGGGAAAGTGCGTCAGGTACTTCAGCGGGATGTGCCAGAGAAACATATTCTCCGGTACGGCGACATCAGGAAGATCTGGAGGTGCTAGAGACACGAGATGAGGCTCCCTTCGATAGGGCGGATGCTTGTAAGGACCGCGCCTGACGAGGCAGGGTCCATTCCTTCACCGAGACGAGCCGGGAAATGGGCTTCAGCAGGGTCACGTTGCGAAAGCGAACGAGCGGCCCCAGCGCGGAAGCCGCTCGTTCACTGGGGCGTGAATCAGGCCGTGGAGACGGCCTCCGCCTGGTCCTGCTCCATGACTGGAGTCGCCGCGCCCTGAGCCAGGCGGGGCGAGGACGCTGGCGGCCAGGTGCCGGAGCGCTGATGAACCGGGTCGTAGCGGGTCGACATCGCCAAGGTCTTGGCCACCACCTGGATGACGCCACGAACGACCGGTCTGTTGTGACGGTCCTTCGTCTCATAGGCACGCGCGATCAGGTCACGGCCTTGGACCGTGATGACATGCCCGACGTGATAGGACTCGCTGGCACGAATGGCGTCGAGACCGTGCGCGACCACCTCGACCCGCCGGGTCGGCACGTAAGTGCCGTTCCGGCCCGGGGTGGGCGGACCTGCCACCTCCACCAAGGCGGACCACATCGGAGGCTTGTCGCCGTCGGCGGCCCAGAACTTCGGGTCGTACGCGATGCGTCCGGTGAGACTGATCTGCATGTCGTCCATCTGCGCTCCTTCGCCTGGTGCGGCCCGAGTGCCGCATCGCCTGCGCCTTGACCAGCTGCGGAGCCCCGTGCGTGGGATGCTCCGTCCCGACGAGCCGATACAGCGACGGCGGGACCGGGCCTGGCAAGCCGGGCTGTTCAGGGGACTTCAAGATGTTTTGCGCAGCAAAAGATCTTGAAGTCCCCTGACTCGCCGCCCGAATCAAGGCGCGGGGCGAAAGCCCGGCTTGCCAGGACCGGGCACGACGGCGCAAAGTCGGCCCGTCCGGGACGGAGCACTCACGGCGGGGCCGAGCGTGATCAGGGGCAGAACGCGTAGTGTCGAGACCCCCGCTGGCGATCCGCCGAGACCTACTTCGCCCAGACGGGAGGGATGGCAGGGCGAGCGGGCACCTGTTCGACCGGTACCCGGCCCAGCACCAGGCGGAGGTGCACGCCTGGGTGACCGCGCACGCGGCCCAGATCCAGGAGGTGTTCAACGCCGGCCTGCAGCCGTACCCCCACGTACGCGTCTCCGGGGACGCCTGCCCGCACATCGAGGTGACGCCCCAGGGTCCCCAGGTGCCGCCGGTGCCGATCGTGCCGAACGCCATGCACATGGATCTCGGCTTCTCGCCGACCCCGCCGTCGGACACGCGCTTCCAAGAGTGGAGCCACCTCACTCAGGGGCACGAGCACCTTGATCACTGGGTGGCCCTCCCGGGCCGTTCTTGAAACGGCTGGACTGAGGTTGACGGGATCCCGTCCGATCGTCGATCGGGTGTGTCCAGTTTTCGGCTCTGGTGTTCTGTTGCAGCGAAGGTTGAGCGATTCTCATCGAAGTTTGAGTGATCGTGGCTCGGCTGTTGTGCTCTCAGCCGCCTTCTGGGCCTTCGGGTGATGTTCAGAGGGCCAAGGCTCGCTCGACGGTGCCCGAGTCCAGATCGACGAGATGCGCGTCAGGGAAGCGGAGGTCCGCCCAGAAGTCGCCGGGGCTCTGCAGGCCCAGCCGCGTCTTCACCCAAACGGTCATCGCCATGCCGTGTGTCGCCACCACGAGCGGGCGCCCGCCGACAAGTGCGAGATGCTCGGTGATCCCGGCGTCGAAGCGCTTGGCGACCTCGGCTCGCGGCTCCCATTCCGCGTGATCCACGCCTTCCACGTAGGCGCGCCGCAACTCGCGATAGTTCCCCTCCCACGGCTCTACACGGGTGACCTCGTTGAACCGTCGATCACGCGTCACCGCGTCTTCGCCGCCCAGGGGCTGCCAAGCCTTGGGCTCGTTACTGGCGACAAGGCGGGCATCTTTGGGTAATCGGGCGATCAGCCGATGGGCCGCCTGCCACCCCTCGGCGCCGAGCGTCCATTCATGCGGTGGGACGGTCGGACCGTAGGCGGGCATGGCATGGCGGACCAGGAGCAACACCTGAGGGACTATATCGAGCCGACATCCTCATAATCCCGGGAAACGATCACGGGGATTCCGGGAGAACGCCGGAAGCAACGCCGGGAGGCGGCAGAGAGCACAGCAGATGAGCCACGATCACTCAAACTTCGATGAGAATCGCTCAACCTTCGTTGCAACAGAACATCTGGCCCGTAATCGGTGGTGGCGTTGAGTGATCTTCATTGCAGCAGGATGCGGTGGCGCAGAAGGTCGAAGCCGGCTACGACCCGGCGAGCCGCTCGCTGCGCATCCTGGGCAAGTGAAACAAGGAGCGGATGGTCTACCTCACGGCCAGCGCGGGCGGCCGGATCGAGGCATGGCTGACCGCGCCGCCGCGACGCGGGCGGTCTGTTCCCGCCGTTCACCCCGTGCGGCAGGCACCTCGGCCGAGACGAGCACGGCCGAATCCGGTTCATCGACGCGCGAACGGTCAGGAACGCGCTTGCCACCCGCGCTAACCAGGCCGGCCCGCTCAAGATGCTGGGCCAGTCCCGCTACGCGGTTGATCTGCTCGATGAGGTGTTCCGTCGAGAGCGATGGAGTCTGATCCGAGGTCCTTCCGGATGGCCACCTGGAGCTTTTCGACAGCTTCATCTGCACGGATGCGGGTCATGTGACGAGCGCCCTCTGAGCGGTCTGTAACCCCTGACCAGAAGGCGGTTTGCTGTAGGGCCATGAATCGGCGATTCACTTCTCGGCTGCCGATTATGTTCGCGCGAGCGCCCAGACGGGCCCGCTCAAACGGAGAGAGACGAAGATCGTCGAAGCGCTTGTCGTAGAACTGTCGATCTTCTCCGTCCAACAAATTCCGTTCCAGCCATTGCTGCTCGGCGTAGGCCTCAGTCAGCATGTCCACATAAAGTTGCGCACGCTGCTCCCGTAGCCATCGGACCTGTTCTTGACGGATCGTAAACCTGAACGCCAACACGGGCACGGTGACAGCCACAGCCGCAGCGAGGAGCGCCGCCGCAAGCGCGATGACTTCTGCGGTGGTCATCTTCGGATCCTACAGACAGGCTTGTTCTTCACGACCATGCGTCGCACGGGTCGGCTATGTGCCCATGACCAATTGCCGGACATCATGTGAGCAGGCAGCGATCGCAGCGCCACCAAGAACGATCAGTGCGCACGCCGCGAGGACGCTCCGCACGCCGATCGCCTCGGCGAGAGGGCCGGCCACGGCGTACGCGACAGGCACCAGGAAGGTTCCGATCAGGGCGTTCGTGGCCACTAATCGGGCAGAACCCCGAGTTGCGGGCATACATTTAAGAGCCACCTGCACAAGCGCTGGAGTCCCGAGCAGATCTCCCAGATCCTGCGCAGGAGCTTCCCTGACCGGCCGGAGGTGCACGTGTGTCACGAGGCCACCTACCAGGCGCTCTACGTCCAAGGCCGCGGTGAGCTGCGCCGCGAGCTGGCCCGGGCGCTGCGCACCGGCCGCGCGACGCGCAAGCCGCGCTGCCTGGCCCGCCGACCCGCCCTCAACATCGGCTATACGGCCTGGCATGGCCGCTTCCTGGACCGATACGGCCCGCGCGCCCTGGTCCCGCTCCGGGACGTGGTCGACGCCGACGTCGGGCTCGGCTACCCGGCCGGGTACGACGGCGCACGCGCGCCCGCGGAGGCGGCGTTGACCGGCCGAGACCGCAAGCTTCTGGCGCTGGCACACAACGCCGCGATGCGCCGCCAACGCGAGATTCTGCTCACCGACGACATGATCGCCGACCTTGCTGGGGTGGCTCCGGACGCACCGGTTCAGCCCACCACCGAGGTGACGGTACGGATCGACGCGCCCACCGGCCAGGCGCTGGCCGAGGGCAGGTTCACGCTCGTCATCTCCGGGGCATCGCGCGCCGCGGGCACCATCACCGGCCGGTTCCTGGACCTGTTCGACGAGGAGCACCGGCAGCAGATGAGCGCCCTGTACGCGAACCTGCCCCCGGGTACCCGAGACGCGCTCAAGGCGCAGGTGTCAGCACCCGCCCCGTACGCCGTCACCGAGGACGTCGCCTGTGCCCCCCAAGTGCTGCCACTTCGGCTGGCGGTAGGCGAACACCCCGGCGGCGCGCAGGTCCTCGCGCTGGACGACCTCGCCGTCACCGCTGACCTGCATGGCGTCTACCTGGTATCGCTATCGCGCCGCCGCGCCGTCGAACCTGTGATCTTCAATGCGGCCAACCTGATCCAGCACACCCACCCGCTGGTGCGGTTCCTCCTCGAAGCGCCGAACGCCCTACGAGCCCCGTGCGCGGGCTTCGCCTGGGGTCCCGCGGCCGCGCTGTCGTTCGTCCCCGCACTACGTTACCGGCGCACGATCCTCTCATCGCCCGGTGGCGGCTCACCGCAGCCGACCTGCCCGAGCCCTCGGCCGACTGGACGGAATGGGACAGCGTCCTAACCGCCTGGCGGGAGATGGTGGCGCTGCCGGAGACCGTCAGTCTCGGGGGCGGCGACCAGCACCTGCGGCTCAACCTCAGCGAGCCCGCGCATCGCGCCCTGCTGCGCGCCCAGGTGGACCGCGCCGGCTACACCGTGCTGCGCGTCGCCCCCGGCGCTGACACGGCCGGTGTTGAGCGTCAGGAAAATGACAGCTTCCGACGTAAAGAGCCGTCCGTAACCGCGAGTGATCGATAGTGAGACTCGGGGCACGGTTCAGGCCCGTCGGCCGTGCCGCCACGGCAGGCTGGCCGAGTCGCGTGCCGGGCCCTGGCCATGGACCTGGCCGTCGGCCCCGCGCAAGGCCGGGCAGCGCGACGCCGTGCTGTCCGGCCTTGCATCTGGCATGGGCTGGGTCCGGCGGGGTTGGCGACAAACGACCGCCTGGCCAATCCTTGATATCCGTCCGGTCTCATCGGCACCGTCGTTCACTTGATCGCGCGGACGCCCTCCGCGATCTTCTTCAGCTCGCTCAAGCCATCGATCTCCTTGGCGTACCCGGGGCTGATGAATACCTCGACGGCCACGTCGTCACGGAGCTTCCAAATGATCGTAGGCGTGCTCGGCCCGCCGGCGGCGCCGGAATCACCGTCCTTGGACAGCCGCGCCGGCCTGCCGCCGATGTCCACGATCTCGACCTGCAATTCAGGCATGAAGTTGTACAGAGCATCCGCGGACGGGCCATGGGCCACGATCACCTGGACGGAATATTCGCCTTTGGGAATGCCCGGCTTCCGGTAGGTGGTGGTGTAGCTCTTGCCGGCGCCGATCACATCGTCGTCTGACCATTTGCCCCATTCGAGACCCGCGGGCAGGTAGGTGAGCCGGATGCCGCCGAACTCCCGCCCATCGCCGAGGTCTCCCAGGGCCTGCGGCCTCGGCGCGGAGGAGAGTTGGGTGAGCTTGATCGGGCTGCCCCATGCGACGACCGTACCGGCGGCGGGCTCCTGCGTGATCACCTTGCCGTTGCGTACCTCCCTCCCGGAGAGCACGGCCTGAAGCCCGACGTCGCGGAGCGCCTGCACCGCCTCGGTGGTGCGCCGGCCCGTCACGTCGGGCACGGTCACGTTGTTGCGTATCGCGGCGCGGTCCTGGCCGGTGGCGGTCTTGGAGGTGTTCGCGGGTTCGCCGGAGTTCAGTATCACTGGCACGGCCGCGGCCACGGCCGCCGTGATGAGTGCTGCCCCCGCCGCGCGGAGCCTGATCACGTGCGCCCGATGCCTGCGGCGTACGGTGCTGCCCAGGTTCGGCGCGGCCTGGACGCCGGAGACATGCGCCGCCATGGCGTTCGTGAGGTCGTCCTCGATCGTCATCTGGTCACTTCCTTTGCGAGATCCATGCTTTCGCGGATTTTGGCAAGCCCTCGCGCCGCCTGACTCTTGACCGTCCCGACCGAGCAGCCGAGCAGGGCCGCGGTGGCCTGCTCCGACTGGTCCTCCCAATAGCGCAGCACGAGCACGGCCCGCATCCTGGGCGGCAGCCTGCGCAGCTCACCGATGAGCGTGTCACGCAGGTCGAGGTCGGGAGAGTCGGCGGCGGTCTCAGGCGGCCGGGCGAACATGATTTCCTGGACGACCTTGCGTCGCCGCGCCCTGCTGATCGCCGCGTTCACGATGACCTTCTTCGCGTACGCCTCGGGGTTATTGCGCCCGATACGGGGCCAGCTCCGGTAGACCCTCTCCAGCGCGTGCTGGACCAGATCCTCGGCGTCGTGCCGCGTGGCCCCACACACCAAGATCGCGGTACGCAGCAACGAGGTGCTCCTGGCGGCGAGGAACTCGTCGAAGGCCGCTTCGTCATCTGTCATCAGTGAGGATCCCCTTTCGCACTCCCTAACGCGCGAACCCACCCAGAGGTTGAGTGCCTGTCGAGCGACAAGAGAACGGCCGTCCTCCGCTAGGTCACGTTTCGCCTCTTACGGCAGCATTCGCGGAGCGGCTTCCAGGGCGGGTCGAACTAGGGCAGCTGCCTTAGTTGCGGGATAACCTTCGTTATCTGGCAAGATAGCGATCACCGGCATAGCGCGAGCTGGGCCGCCGTCGTCCGGCGCGCAGGCTTCGTTTCTCGGTTATCTGGCAACTTCGCGGATGGTGAAGGTCGAACGCGGTGGATTCGGTCATCGCCGAGCAGCTCGGCCGCACCCACCCGCTCGCCCGCCATCTCGACGACTTCCTCACCGACCTGGCCAACGCCGGGAAGTCGGCGCACACCCGGCGGGCCTACCGCGGCGACCTGGTTGCCTTCGCCGCCCACCACGGCGACGACATCGGCGCACTGTCCGCCGCGCCGGTCCGCGCGTTCCTGGCCGAGCTCGCCGAGCTGTCGCCGGCCAGCCGCGAGCGCAAGCGCGCCGCGATCTCCTCCTTCGCCAAGTGGGCGGTCCGCCACGACCTCCTGGACGCCAACCCGATGGACCGCATCGACACCGTCAAGGTGCCCAAGAACCTGCCCCGCCCCGCCAGCGCGGCCGACGTCGCCAAGGTGCTGGCGGTGATCTGCTCGCGGCGGCCGCGCAAGGACCTGCCGCTGGACCGGCTGCGCGACCGGGTGCTGTTCGAGACCGCCTACGTGTGCGGCGCCCGCGCCTCGGAAGTCTGTGGCCTGTGCGTCGAAGACCTCGATCTGCGGCTGGACGACGAACACGTCCGCGTCCACGGCAAGGGCGGCAGCGTCCGCACCGTGCTGCTCGACGACCGCGGCTACGTCGCCCTACTCAAGCTCTACCTGGCCCGCGCTGGCTACACCGCTGGGCCATTGTTCCGCGCCTCCATCAACGGCCGCGGCGGGCCCTTGTCGTATGACGCCGCCCACCACCGTTGGCAGACCTACTGCAGGCAAGCCGGCGTCGAGATCGACATCCACCAGCTGCGCCACGCCCATGCCACCGAGCTCATCAACGCCGGGGTGTCCATCGAGGCCGTACGGCGGCGCCTCGGGCACGCCTCCACCGAGACGACGCAGCTGTATGTGCTGCTGGACGACAAGGTCGCCGACGCCGAGATCCGCGCCGCGCGACACCGTCGCGACCGCGCCACCTGACCGGGGACGGTCTTTGACGTCGTCGCTATGGACGGTGTGGCAACAGCTCCTGCTGGGCCCGATCGGCAACCAGGTCGGTGACCGTGCCGGCGGCGTCGGTGAGACGGACCGACAGCCGGGCATCGTCGTCAGCTTCGGTGAACACCAGCAGGGCCTGGTTGTCGCCCACCTGTCCCGAGCCGTAGGCGTAGGCCGTGCCCTGCAGTTCCCCGGCCGACAGCTCTACCCGGCGGACGTCGGTGTACTCGGTGAGCTCAACCTTCAGCCCTGCCAGGCGCAGCAGTTGCTAGCATAAGCGTTCGTCGGTGCGCCGACCCTCCGATGATAGCTGTCGCAGACCCGCCGGACCTGCTAAACGGCCTCCTCCCTCGGAGCGGCGACGTCGGCCTGGCCATCCAGGCTGGCGCGCCGGACCACCCGGAGGTACTGGAGCGCGGTGATCACTCTGGGCGCCTGATCCTCGGACGTCAGCCCGTCCCAGGTCTGCAGGAACGTGGCCGCGTGTGCGAACTGCTGGCGCGGCGGCCGACCGGCGTGCCCGCCGGCCCGGCCGATACGGACGTCCCGGCGCCGCTGCCCGGCCGGGTCGAGCAGGCGGTGGCCGCCGAACGCGCCGAGCGCACCCGCGCCGCGGGCCGGCGGGCCTGCCGCTACTGCGGGGGCGCGCTGCCGCCGGGGAAGCGTGCCGGCGCGCTG
>NZ_BAAAMU010000171.1:0-19649 GCF_039529435.1 Nonomuraea maheshkhaliensis | reverse complement strand
GGGGGCGGGCGGCCGAGTCGGCCGCGACGTGGGCGCGGCGGGCCCGCACGGCCACGGCCGACCGGGTGGTGAAGTCCGTGTGCCCGTACTGCGCGGTGGGCTGCGGCCAGAACGTGTACGTACGGGACGAGAAGGTCGTGCAGATCGAGGGCGACCCCGACTCCCCGATCAGCCGCGGGAGGCTGTGCCCGAAGGGCGCGGCCAGCCTCCAGCTCACCACCGACTCCGGCCGGCGGTACGACGCCCTCTACCGCGCGCCCGGCGCGGCCGACTGGCAGCCGATCGACCTGGCCACCGCCATGGACATGATCGCCGACCGGATCATCGCGACCAGGCGCGGGACGTGGCAGTGGGAGCAGGACGGCCGGCGCACCGCCAGGACCATGGGCATCGCCAGCCTGGGCGGCGCCACGCTGGACAACGAGGAGAACTACCTCATCAAGAAGCTGCTGACGGCGCTCGGCGTGGTGCAGATCGAGAACCAGGCCCGCGTCTGTCACAGCTCGACCGTGGTGGGGCTGGGCACGTCGTTCGGGCGGGGCGGCGCCACCACGTTCATGCAGGACCTGCAGCACTCCGACTGCGTGGTCATCCAGGGCTCGAACTTCGCCGAGGCCCATCCGGTGGGCTTCCAGTGGGTGATGGAGGCCAAGGCGCGCGGCGCGGTGATCATCCACGTCGATCCGCGCTTCACCAGGACGAGCGCGCTGGCCGACCTGCACGTGCCCATCCGGGCCGGCTCCGACGTGGCCTTCCTCGGCGCGATCATCAACCACGTGCTGGAGAACGAGCTGTACTTCCACGAGTACGTGCTCAACTACACCAACGCGGCCACCATCCTGCGCGAGGACTTCCGCGACGCCGAGGACCTCGACGGCGTGTTCTCCGGCTTCGACCCCGAGACGCGCGCGTACCACGACGACTCCTGGCAGTACGAGGGCATGGCGGCGGTCCCCGCGTCCGGCGAGCGTGACTTCGGCTACGACCGGCCGGCGCACGAGACGCCGGGGCGCGGCGAGGTCCAGGGCAGCACCGGCGTCCCGCTGGACTGCCGGCCCCGGCGCGACGAGACGCTGCGCGACCCGCGCTGCGTGCTCAACGTGCTGCGCCGCCACTACGCCCGCTACACGCCGGAGATGGTCGAGCGGGTGTGCGGGGTGCCGCGGCACCTGTTCGAGGAGGTGTGCCGGCACCTGACGGAGAACTCGGGGCCCGACAAGACCGCCGAGTTCGTCTACGCGGTCGGCTGGACGCAACACAGCGACGGCTCGCAGTTCATCCGGGCGGCGAGCATCCTGCAACTGCTGCTGGGCAACATCGGCCGCCCTGGCGGCGGCATCCAGGCGCTGCGCGGCCACGCCAGCATCCAGGGCTCCAGCGACGTGCCGACGCTGTTCAACCTGCTGCCGGGCTACATCCCGATGCCGCACGCCCACGAGAACGAGCGGCTGCACGACTTCCTGCGCGCCGACGCGCCGCACCAGGGCTTCTGGGCGAACATGCCCGCCTATCTGATCAGCCTGCTCAAGGCATGGTGGGGCGATGCGGCGCAGGCGGACAACGACTTCCGGTTCGCCTGGCTGCCCCGGCTGACGGGCTCGCACAGCACGTACGACACGGTGCTGGCGCAGCTCGACGGCACCTGCAAGGGCTACCTCCTGCTCGGCGAGAACCCGGCGGTCGGCTCGGCCAACGCCAGGATGCAGCGCCTCGGCATGGCCGAGCTCGACTGGCTGGTGGTGCGCGACCTCAACCTGATCGAGAGCGCCACCTGGTGGAAGGACGGCCCGGAGATCGAGACGGGCGAGCTGCGCACGGCCGACATCGGCACGGAGGTGTTCTTCCTGCCCGCGGCCTGCCACACGGAGAAGGCCGGCAGCTTCACCAACACCAACCGGCTGCTCCAATGGCGTCACCAGGCCGTCGAGCCGCGCGGCGACTGCCGCAGCGACCTGTGGTTCATGTACCACCTGGGCCGCCTCATCAGGGAGAAGCTGGCCGGCTCGCAGGACCCGATGGACGAGCCGGTGCTCCACCTCACCTGGGACTACCCGGTCGAGGGCGAGACGGCCGAGCCGTCGGCGGAGGCGGTGCTGGCCGAGATCAACGGCTGGGACGAGCACGGGCGCCCGCTGTCCGGCTACGCCGGGCTCAAGGCCGACGGCTCGACCGCCTGCGGCTGCTGGATCTACAGCGGCGTGTACGCCGGCGGCGTCAACCAGGCGGCCCGCCGCAAACCCGGCTCCGAGCAGGACTGGATCGCCGCCGAGTGGGCGTGGGCCTGGCCGGACAACCGGCGCGTGCTCTACAACCGGGCCTCGGCCAGGCCGGACGGCAGCCCGTGGAGCGAGCGCAAGCGGCTGGTGTGGTGGGACGCGGAGGCGGGCCGGTGGACCGGCCACGACGTGCCCGACTTCGAGCGGGACAAGAGCCCCGGCTACCGGCCGCCGCCCGGCGCGTCGGGGGTGGCGGCGCTGTCGGGCACCGATCCGTTCATCATGCAGGCCGACGGCAAGGGCTGGCTGTTCGCCCCCGCGGGGGTGGTGGACGGGCCGCTGCCGACCCACTACGAGCCGCAGGACTCGCCGGTGGCCAATCCGCTCTACGGGCGGCAGCGCAACCCGGTCCGCAAGCTCTATCCGCATCCCGACAATCGCTACCAGCCGAGCGGAAACGAGCCGGGGGCGTCGGTCTATCCGTACGTGGTGACGACGTACCGGCTGACCGAGCACTTCACGGCGGGCGGGATGAGCAGGTTCACCCCTTATCTGGCCGAGCTGCAGCCGGAGATGTTCTGCGAGGTGTCCCCCGCGCTGGCGGCCGAGCGCGGGCTGGTGCACGGCGACTGGGCCACGATCATCACCGCGCGCAACGCCATCGAGGCCCGGGTGCTGGTGACCGACCGCATCCCGTCGCTGCACCTGAACGGGCGGGTGCTGCACCAGATCGGCCTGCCCTTCCACTACGGCCCCAACGGGCTGGCCAAGGGCGACGCGGCCAACGAGCTGTCGGCGATCTCGCTGGACCCCAACTCGCACATCCAGGAGGTCAAGGCCCTGTCGGCGGACATCCGCCCGGGACGCAGGCCGCGCGGCCCGGCGCTGCCCGAGCTGGTCAGGTCCTATCAGCGGCGCGCGGGCATCACCGCCGGCACCGGAACGGAGGCGTGAGCCGTGGCTTTCGACCTGGACGAACGCCTCGACGGCGGCAGGGTCGGCTTCTTCACCGACACTAGCATGGTGCACCCATATGCTCCATATACTGGCAGGCATGAACAATTCGGACCTGCTCCCTGAGGGTGCCCGCACGTTATCTGGCCTGCGCGTTGGCCTCTACGTCCGCATCTCCGACGATCGTGAGGAATTGGGCCGAGGCGTAGCCCGTCAGCTCGAAGACGCCACCGCCCACGCCCTGCGTCGGGGGGCATCTGAGACCCGGGTTTACGAGGAGAACGACACCAGCGCTTACAAGAAGCGGCGGCGGGTGGTACGGGGCGAGGACGGCGACTCCTACTTCATTTGGCGAGTGATCCGCCCCGTATGGCAGCAGATGCTGGCTGACCTCCGTCATGGTGTGATCGATGCGGTTGTGGTCTACGACATCGATCGCCTGGCGCGCGATCCGCGCGACCTCGAAGACGCCATCGAGATCGCGCAGTTCCGGAGCAAGCGCTTCGAGGGGGTGACCGGCTCTCTCGACCTCAACACGGACTCCGGCGTAGCAATGGCGCGCGTCATGGTGGCCATGGCGTCTAAGGCGTCCGCCGACACGGCTCGTCGGGTGAAGCGGATGCACCGGGAACTGGCCGAGAAGGGCGTTTCCAAGAGCCCGTGGCGTCCGTTCGGCTGGAATAAGGACAGGACTACCCTCCAGCCTGTTGAAGCGGAGCTGATCCGTGAAGCCGTGCAAAAGATACTGGCGGGTGTCCGTGTCGGCGGCATCGTGAACGACTGGGCTGAGCGCGGAATCAGGACGCCTCGTGGCAACAAGTGGGTGTGGACAAATCTGCTCCTGATGCTGAGGAATCCGCGTCTCTGCGGATACCGGGGACGTGTGAATCAGTGGCTCAACGACAAGGGCGCGTACGTCAATGAGTTGGAGATCGTCACCCGGCCGGACGGTACGGAAGTGCTCGGCCAGTGGGAGCCGGTCATCACCCGGGAAGAGTGGGACAGGTTGATCGCAAAGATCGGCAAGCACGCGAAGCCGACGGGGCTGCCTGGGGGAAGTAGCGCTCGCAAGTACCTGCTGACCGGCTTCGCCCGGTGCGGTGCCTGCGAAGGCCATCTGAAAATGGCAGGAAACGCTATCCGCCCGTCGAAGCGGTATAAGGAGAACTTTTTCTACTACTGCACCGGCGTAGAGCGTGACGAATGCCAGGGCAACAGCCGGACGGGCCCGCCCGTTGACGAACTGATCCGTGACCTGATTTTCATGGTTCACGACCAGCAGATGAGCGGCGGCGTGGTCGAAGAACCGCGCGACACGCCGGAGGAGCTTGCAGTGCGAACTCGGCTCGACGACATCGACGGGTTGATGAAGGACCTGTACGAGCGGTGGAAGGCGAAGAAACTGTCGTCCGACCGGTACTTCGCTATGTCCGAGGATCTGGAGACCGAGAAGGTGGAGTTGATGGCGAACCGGGCTGCCACAACTCAGGTTGTTGCCGACGCTGACTTCGCCGAAGCGGTCAGGAGGGGCTGGGACGACGCCACGCTGGATGAGAAGCAGGCGTTTCTCGGCAAGTACTTGAAGGCGGTAATCATCCATCCGATCCCGCTCATGAAAAGCAAGACCGGCGGCAAGATGGTGCGGTCCCCGAAATTCAATCCGGACCTGATTGAGCCGGTGTGGATCCACGGGTCACCGTTCAAGTAGAACGACACTTAGGCGGCCTGCCGCCCCGGGCGAGCGGACACACGACTTCCGCTCACGCGAATGCCGAGGCAGGTATTGGCCGCTGCCCATTCCTCCGGCGAGAGCCGAGGGGCAAGTGCTGCGTGGCGCTCCAGCCACGCTTGACGCTTGCGCTCGTCCTCGCTGACGGGCTCCTGGTCATTCATCGTGCGCACAGGGGCGTTATTCACCGCTTCCGCAGTCGTCGGGTTGATCACGAGCACGACGCTACGGAGGGGCTAGTTGGGATGCACAAGCCCTGCCGAAGAGGGAAACGTCACAGCTCAACGAGTTGGGATGTTGTTTGCCAAGCCCGGGAATCGTCTGATATTGGCCCGGAACAGCCGGGCCGGAAATCGGCTCACAGAGGCTCTCAGGGCCTCACAGCACAGAGCCCCCGACCCACAACGGGAACGGGGGCTCTGTCGTGTCTGGCTCTGGCCTGGTCCACCGGTCGGCCTCATCACGCTGACCAGCGGATTTCTTAGAGGCCGGACAGTCGCCGGCCGATTTGCGCCCAGGGCACGGGAGCGCTGATCAGATGCCTATCCGGCCTTTCGCCGCTGATACTCCCGCATGTCGACGACGACCCCGCCCAGTTCCGGCACCCTGGCGTCGTCGAGCTGCTCGGCCTCGGGCTCGTCGTCGAGCTGCTCGGTCTCCTGCTCGTCGGCCTCCGGCTTGAAATCGGCGGCGGCGACGATCGGCCGCTCACGGATCAGCCAGTACTGGTTACCGCCCATGGGGTCAGGCCGTTCGGACACCTGAATCCCGGCGTTCTCAAGTTCCTTCAGAAGGTTCCTGATCTGGCGTTCCTTCACGCCCATGTACCCGGCCAGCGTCTTCTGAGAAGAGAACACCGGCCTGTCATGGTGCCCCCGCCCGATCCTGTCGAGCATGAGCCAGAGCCGGAGCGCGGCCGACGACACAGAGCTAGCCGTCATCCACATGAAGACCTGGGCGTACGCCGTGCGGCTCACCTTGGCCGAATCCCGGCCACGGTAGGTGTCCCCAGGGATCTCGCCGACGAAGAGCTGATAGGCGTTCCCGCCCCTAGTCTTGGTGACCTCGATCAGGCCGATTTCCCGCAGCTCAGAGACAGCACGCTTGACCGTCCGCGCGCTGAGACCGGAAAGCGTCACCAGCTCGTCAATCGTGAAACGCACCGGATTTCCGAGGTAAAGGCGCGAGTGCAGAACGGCCAGGACACAAATCCCGTTGTGCGAGATCATGCCCGACCAGATGAAGGTCTCCGGGAGCCGTGCGAACCGCTCAAGGGCGCGCTCGTCTGCTACGATGTGCATTGCATTCCTTTACGTTGATGTCGTGTCCTCGGGCCCGTGGGTGTTGCTCGCACCCCGGGCCCTTTTTGTTTCTCCTCCGCCATTGACTGTAGCCGGAATGGCACAGACGTTGATTTCACAAAAAGCCGCGAATGCTTTGTCATGCGGGCACGGAGTAGGTTTGCTGCCCGCCTTTTGGCGGATGTGCACAAAGGCGAGTTGGGGTTCTGCGGCAAAGTTTGTCGGGTCCTGACATGCGAGTCACAGCCGCGAGCGTTTCTCCTGGTCGGAGGCGTGATCGCTGACTCTCCAGGTAGCCGATTGGCAGATTCTCACAATGCAGAGTTGGGACCGTTTGTGGGCTCCCGCCAGTTGGGATTTGCCTCGTAAGGTGCCCGGATTCCGGGCCCCCGGCCGCTCATGGTGGTTCCCCATGTGTCCTAGGTGATGGGGCCAAATAGTGCCGGTGGTAAGGCCGCTGACCTGCACCGATGCCGGGATGCTCCCTCAGATGCCCTAGCCAGTGAGGCCACCCAGGGCACGCGGGCACCAATGACACCCCCTCTGACCTGCACTGATGCAATATATGGGGCCAAATCTTGCCGGTGCCCCTCCGTGGATGGGGCCAAATCTTGCCGGTGGATGGGGCCAAATCTTGCCGCGTTATAGAGAGCCTTTAGAGAGATGAGTTCTTGTGTAAAGACTTCGTCTTTACACCGGCGCGCGCTTCGCGGCACCGGGGGAACCCCGATCTGAGGGGCATTCCCGGTGGGTTCAGTAGGAAATCGGCAGAGGCATGGATTCCCGGCATGGCCTACGGCCCAAGATTCTCGGATACATAGCCAGGGAAGGCTGAGAGCCATTCTGCGGCCGGTTTCCCGGCCCCCCGATCTCTCGGTCGGCCTACAGCCGGAAATCGGCTCAGAGGGCCTCTCAGGGCTTCTCGACAAGTGGTTTGATTTCTGCGCTCGCTAATGCGCTCGGGTTCGTCGAGCTATCTCTTGGCTGGGACGGCTAATGGAGGATCGTCATCGCCATCATTGCCATCTTTGGCATCACTTTCCTCACGCTCAGCAAGTGTCCGTCGAGTATGCTCGGTCGCATCCTGGAAAAATTTCGCCATTGCCTCTGCTATGCGGTTCACCGAACTCGGACTCACAGTGTTTTCATAAAGTCCCTGGATCGCACTAGAGGAGGCGGGAGGGGCATTCAGCGCCTTTTGCAGCCTGGCCGAATATTTAAGCTCACCCAGCCTTTCAGCCTGTTCTGCGAGTAGTTGCGCGTACAAACGACGGCCCATGTCGTCTGTGTCGCTGTCAGCAATCTGCTTTGAGAGAACCTCAACCTGGTGTTGCTGTTCCTCGGCCACAGCGTCGAAGTCGACCTGGCCGCCCGGATATGTCAGCGTCTTCAGCCGGTCGAGTAGACGATCGAAGGCATCTCGGTGCCTGCGCATGATCAGCCACACTGCGAGGACCACAGCCACGGGCCACGCCACTGCGCCTATAAGGCCCGCGATGGCCTCGATCAGCTTCGCCCACTGCTCCATACGCTCCATTCCAGCCGCAGTGTGCCGCACATGGACGCGGACGTTCTCGAATCGTGATGGCTTGCAGTGCCCCCGGAGTGCTGTGGGTGGTCTGGAAGGCTCATCCGAGGGCCGGGCGTCTAGGCGGCCGTCTGGAGCTGTCCGGCCTGCTTCCCGGCCGCCGCTCCGGCACGCGGGAGCTCCGGCCTCCGACACTGGACATCACCCCGAAGCAGATCCCTGAGAGCGCGCGTGACGCGCGAATACGATCACTCCGGATAGACGGATGCCAGGAGCGGCCTACGGCCGTCAGAGAGGTCTACAGCCCCCGATCTACGGTGCGTGCCCCTGCCGATCGTGGGGAGGCCCTCCAGCCCTCCAGGACTCGGCAGGGGCATGCACCTACCCCTGGGTGTGACCCTCCCAGAGGCGTTCTGGCCTGGCGCTCACCGGCCTATGGGTGTGGTTGGGGGCAGCAGCGAGCGCCAGGGGCTTACGGGGGAGCACGCGGCCCCGGATGGGGATGTGCTCCTGCTCGGCCAGCCTCGCGGCCAGCTCGACAAGGTCACTGGCCACCAGCACGTTGAGCCGCTCTCCGAACGCGGAAATCGGCAGGTTGACGCGCCTGTACGCGGCAACACCGATCACTAGGTCAGTGCTGATGACCCACGTGTGCCCGTACATGGCGGCGAGGCCCTCAACGGTGTGGCGGTGGTCAGCCATGTACGGACTGTACGGCCTACTCGTTCATCCTGTACACCCCCGGCAATCCGGACCGTCCGCAACTCCCTGACCTGCACGTACATAACGTTGGGGCCGTGACCATTGACCAGCTCGACCCCACGCCGCTCTGGCAGCAGTTGGCCGCGATCATCCGTGAGCGGATCAAGGCCGGTGACTTCGAGCCGCGCCAGCCGTTGCCAAGCGAGGCTCAGCTACAGCAAGAGCACGGCGTTGCGCGCGGCACGGTCCGGCGTGCCATGAGAGCTCTGGGCGAAGAGGGCTGGACCGTCACCGTGCAGGGGCGTGGCACGTTCGTTGCTCCCCGGGAGTCCTGGCCAGAGCAGCCGGAGAGCTAAAAATCGGCACGAGCGGAAATTCCCGGCCCGTATTTTCCGTGCCCCTCGGTGGCCAGCGGTTGACCTGCGGAAGCGTCGAGCCGCAGACCATGCCGGCCAAATTCTCACCCCCTCTGACCTGCATAGATGCTCCGATCGGAAATTCGGCGAGAGCCAGAGCGGTTTTTTTCAGCAGGGAGAGCAGCCCAGCCACGCTCTCAGGAGCTCCGACGCGACCAGGGGCCTGTCCTTCGTCGCTGATCTCCCCTCCCCCGTCTCCGGCACCGCAGGCGCGTGCTGGGGGGTAGGGGGGTCTTACTCCAGTCTTAATACCCGGAGGGTAGGAGCTCGGGAATCCGAGTCTCGGAAAATGACCCCTGGACTGACCAGGAAAAACGTCCTGGTCGGAAATTCGGCGGGAGCCAGGGCGGATTTTCCCGGCAACGCAACGCCTCTCC
This sequence comes from Nonomuraea maheshkhaliensis, assembly GCF_039529435.1. Classification (NCBI taxonomy): domain Bacteria; kingdom Bacillati; phylum Actinomycetota; class Actinomycetes; order Streptosporangiales; family Streptosporangiaceae; genus Nonomuraea; species Nonomuraea maheshkhaliensis. The sequence goes on along the minus strand of NZ_BAAAMU010000171.1, from coordinate 10,426 downwards.
CCTCCCGGAAAATCGGCCAACGTCCGATCGGATTTTCCCGCTGGCACAGCACGTCGACACGGCCGGAAAAATCGGCCCGGGTGGATCTGCACAGCCACCACGTAGAGCTCCCCTGCCTACCCTGCGATGACCTGTGCGGCTCCTACCCCGAGCGCCAGAGGCCGGCAAAAATCGCACCCCTTCTGACCTGCACAGACACCGCTCAGAAAATCGGCGGGCGGCAAGCGGCTATCCCTACAGACTCTCCCAAGGACACACACAGGAACTCTCCTCACGGCCCCTGCCAGATCTCCCGGTGCTCTCCAGCTCCCAGCGCTCCACAGCCCTCTGCCGAATTTCAGGCGCTCCCAGCTCCCGCAGGGCCTCTCCCTGCCCACCAGCTCCCCGCAGGGCCGTTCCCGGCCCACCAACTACGCCAGGCTCTGCCCCTGCCAATTTCCGGGGGAGGGACGCGAGAGTGAGCCGTGACCTTGTCGACAGTGGCCTATTCGAGCCTCACGCCCTAGCGCTCGTCGACCACCACGGCGGCCGTGCTCCTGGCGCTCGTCGTCGAGCAGCTCCCCGCGCGGCCGTCGACCACTCCCCGGAAAATCGGCACCGGTCGGGACCGGCGTCCCTCGGCCGTACGTCTCCCCGTACGTGAAATAGCTGACGTACTGAGCTCCAGGCCGGACTCGTCGGCCGTCCGGCCGTGCTCCGTGTTCCTAACGTCGGTCTGACCGATATTCACCGTGACGTCATGAGCCCACGGCCTCATGGCGTCGAGCCGTCAAGCCGTCATGACTCCACGGGCTCATGCCTTCCTGCCATCACGGCGTCGAGCCGTCATGACGCCAGGGGTCACTACTGATGACCCCATGCCCCGTCAGGAGTACGGAGTATCTGACGCCATGGCGGGCCGTCCGGCCGCCCCTGACCCCATGACTCACCTCGTGTACAGAGATGACCGGCTAGGCCGTCATGTCCTGCCACGTGAGTCGGTACCCCTCCACGCTCACGCGGTCGTCATAGGGCGTCCGTAGCTCCGTACGGCATGCGTCGTGACAGGGCACAGGTCCCCACACCCATGCCTTCGGCGCGCTGGTATGCGTGACGCCCTCTACGCGGATCTTGCCTCGGCGGTCAGGCGTGACGTGGCCCTTACAGACCTCGCAGATGTACTCCATACGGCCGAAGGTATGCGATCTCGACACCGGGCGGGCGTCCATTGACCTCATGCCGCCATGGGCTCGTGACGTCATGGCATCACGGCTTCATGGGCTCTCCCGACTCTCCCCTTTGGGTGTCGAAAAACGATCGTTTGCCGACACTCTCAGCCGTCCGGCGTTCGCCCAGCACGGGATTGTCGGAAAATCGTGTCGAGAAACTATGACGATAAACGGTGTCGTCGTGGTATTCTCGACACATGTTGATCGGATATGCGCGAGTCTCCACGGACGACCAGAACCCTGACCACCAGTACGACGCTCTCACCAGGGCCGGTGTCGAGCCGGGAAACATCCACCTGGACAAGATCAGCGGCTCAAAGAGCAGCCGTCCTCAGTTCGACCTCGTGCTCAAGATGCTCCGCGAGGGAGACACGCTCGTGGTCACCCGCCTTGACCGTCTCGGCCGTTCCATGGTGCACCTGGTGAATTTGGGCGCGGAGCTGCGTGAGCGCGGCATTCACCTCCTGGTCACGGAGCAGGGCATTGACACCCGCACTCCGGAGGGGCGTGCCATGTACGGCATGTTCTCCGTGTTCGCCGAGTTTCAGCGGGAACTGATCGTTGCCAACACCCGTGACGGCCTGGCCGCCGCACGGGCACGTGGCCGTAGCGGTGGCCGTCCCAAGGCTCTCCGCGAGCGTCAGGCCCAGCTTGCCCGCGAGATGTACGACGAGACCGGGCAGGACGGCAAGCGCAAGTGGACCGTTCAGCAGATTGCGGATGAGCTGGGCGTGAAGCGCACCACCGTGTACGGCTACCTCAAGGCTGAGCAGCCGACCGCGAGCGTCTAGCTCAGAGCCCTATCCAGAGCCTTCACGCACTCCCCTGCGGAGCGTGGGGGCTCTCGTCATGTCTAGGGGCAGGGCGGCCGTCGTCGGCCTGCTCGTCGGGCCCGCCCCTTGACAAAAGGCACCCCCACCACCCTTAAGTCAGGCCCTTGAAGGGCCCCCCGCCTAGTTTTCCAAATACGTTTCTGGCTCTTATCCATGACAGTGGCCTGGAGCGTCGACCAGCGCATTTGTCGGAATTACTATCACTCCGCTCATTGTGTCTACCATGGTAGCCATGAGAAAAATTAGAACCGGGGTGACAATATCCCCGGAGAGTTTCAAGTCCATGCTTGCAGAAAAGGGCGTCACCGCATACAGGCTGGCCGGAATGATCGATAGCACGCACTATCAGATTTATCGACTCACGCACGGCCAGTCGACCAGCTTCGGGTACCTGGCACGCCTCGTTCCTGTGTTTGGCCTGGTCGCCGTGGCCAACATCATCACTGATCAGGAGACTCGCAAGGCATTCATTTACTGGTGCCCGATGCCCGAGCGACCCAAGAGCAAGAGCCCTCGGAAAAGTCCGAATAACTGAAAGGAACAGTCCTATGAACCCCCTGAATTCAAACACTCCCGGCTTCTGGAGCCCTGAGCGTCTCGCGCAGCGTGCGGAAACTGAGCGACTCCGGAAAATGCAGCAGCAGGAAGCGCAGCAGCAGGATTGGATGTCCACTGTTGGCGCAACCCTGATCAGCATCATCAACAGCTACACGAACAATGTGAGGCCCGCGCACACGCATGATGTCGAGAAGGATTTCCTGGAGAACTATCCCGGGTCCAGCCCTGCCGATTTCCGCGCGGCTCTGGAGGCTCTCAAGGCTGCCGGGAGGGTGTACGAGGTCCTCGGCCGCGAGCAGCTCATGGGCGGCCGTTCGACCAGCCTCCACGTGCTGTAGGAGGCAACTCAGTAACTACCCCGGCTGATCAGCCGATCCCCGAAACCCGGAAGTTCACACGGCTGGAGTTGGGTCCCAACTACTCGAAACACGGAACAGGAACCCAACTCCAGCTCCCCGGCCACTCACCAGGCCAACCACCACCGACACCCCTTCTGACCTGGGGAAACATCAACCGCGGAAATCGGCCGGCGAACCCCTCCCCGGGTGCGACCAGTTACTAGGCTGAGAGCCAGCGGAGGGCGTACGAAAGCCCCGTGGGGATCTCCCCCCACGGGGCTCTCTGGTCTCTGATCAGCACCACCAACGGCCGCTACAGAATCGGCTCTCTCCACGGTCCCGATGACTGTTGCGGTCCTGATCGATACCGGCCTTACGGAGACGCTCGCGGTACTGCTCTCTGTCGCGCTCCCGCTCCCGTTCGGCCTTGCGCTGCTTAGCCAGGGTCGCAGGGGAGGGCCTGGTGCCGACCGTGATCCACAGCTTGACGGTCTGGCCCTCCACGAGCTTCGTACCGGCCGCAGGCTCCTGCTTGGTCACCTTGCTCTTGCCCTCAAGCAGCTTCGCGCTGGTCTTCTCGGCCACGTACACCGTGTCTCTGACGGGGTCGAACAGCTTGTTCAGCCGCTTGAGCGACCAGCCGCGCACGTCCGGCATGGTCCGGTGCTCCGCGTAGAACGTCTGAGCCTCCGGCGCCCAGGTCGACGTGGGCGTAGCCGTGGCGGCCGTGTAGCTCGGTCGGTCTGAGCAGCCGTCGACCAGCGCGCCCAGGGCGATGATGCCGAGCACCGCTCCGGCCGTTACCTTGATCGCTCGCATGTTCCCCTTCCCGGGTTGAGGATGATACTCAACGGCGCTTTCTGGAAAATCGGCCTGGTCAGCGGGCGCTGATCTCACCCTTCCTGCCACACCGGGGACACGGCCGGAAGCGCTTGGACCACACGCCCGAGGGCAGGACACCGGCGCCTCCGCACTTCGGGCAGACCTTGATCGGGTTGCGCTTGTGGGAGATCAGCGCGACCAGGAGACCGGCGATCAGGAGGGCGATGAGGAGAGTCATGGAGGGACGTCCTTTCTGATACTGAGCGTGAGATTTCCGGGAGGTATGCAGGTGGCCGGAGGGATAGAGGGGCTCTCGCGTTTCCGCAGGTGGGAGGGTTGCGCCCCTATGCCGGCCGATTCGTGGTCAGGGCCCCACCTGCAAGGCCGTTCTTGCTGATCAAGAGGTGTGCATTGAGGGTGTGCACCGGGCCTGCACCGTGGAGACCGATGCAGACCCGCGTGCAGACCCGTGAGCCGTGACAGAGCGTGTAACTACGCGGTGGCCAGGAGATCCCGACCAGCGGCCGTCAGGAGCGCCGCACGCGGCCGGACCATGCCGGAGGACCGGCGCCGAGAGGGGATGCCCGCAGCGTCGAGCAGGGCGGCCGTACGCATCTCTGCGGCCTTGCCCTGCTCCCAGCCCATCCGGCGCGCTGCCATGGCCGCGAGCTCTGCGGCCGGAACCCACTCCGTGCCCCACGCCTGCACGTCGTCAGCAATGGCCACCAGGAGCGCCACGGCCTCAGCGGGCACCGGCGCGGCCTCAGCCGGAGCGGAGTCGAGCTCGTCAGCGTCCGTCCGGACGTACACGCTGGTCTCGTCCAGTCCGGCCGCCGCGAGCGTCTCGGTGTCGAGCTGGGGGCAGAGGCCCCCGGCCGCGTACGCCTCGGCCCTGGCCTGGGCAACGCTGCCGGACATGTATCCGACCTTCATCGGGAGCGCCATGTCCTCACCAGCACCGGCCAGGTAGAACGTCCCTGCGTCGTTCGGAGAATCGGCCGACGTGGCGGGCTGGTAGCGGCCCGGGTCCCACCCACGAGCGCGAGCACCGGCACCGAACAGAAGGTCAGCCTGCCAGTCCTGGAGACCAGGCCCGGCTGCCCGGAACGCCACCTGACCAGCGATGCTGTCTCCAAGGGTGTCCTTCTTCGCATCCTGGCTGGCGAAGATCAGGAAGACGGCCGCCTTCCGGCCGATCCTCAGGAGCGACACCGCAGCCTCGCGGGCGGCCGGAGTCAGGCGCGGGTACTCGTCGACAATCACGGCCAGCGCCGGACGCTCCGGCGTGGCCTGCCACGAGTCCCCCATGCCCAGCTTCCGCAGGAGCCGCGTACGGGCAACGGCGATGGCCACCGCATCGGTAAGGGCCTGTTCACAGGCTTCCGGGTCGAGAGCCACCCGGCCCATGACGGCCGCCTGCGGAGCCTGGCCGACGCCGGAGGGGTCAAGGTCCCAGACGTGCGTGTCTCCGGCCGCCCCGAGGCCGTCAACGATCGCCCGCAGGAGGATGGACTTACCGCCCCCAGAAGCGGCCAGGATGAGGCTGTGCTTGCTGGCGAATGCCGTGCTGATCTGGGCACCGTCGAGCCTCTGACCCAGCCAGATGGCATCGCGGACGCTCCGGCCTGCGGAGTAGTCCGGAGCGGACGGCATATCCGCCCACGGGTCCGACTCGACTACCCGCAGGGTCACCCGGGCCCGGCGCTCCCGGTCCGGCGTGACCAGGACTCCGGCCTCCCGAACGTCGAGCAGCGTTTCCAGGTCAGCGCCTACGCGGGTGATGTCACCAGGCTTGCCCTGGCGCATCTGGACGATGACCTCCCAGCCCCAGGGCGTAGCGGTGGCCGTGAGCGGCCGGACGTTGATCTTCTCGATAGCCAGGGCCCGGCGTACGGCCTCCATGGCGGCGGCCGGAGTCGAGCAGTCGGAAATCGGCATCGCGGGGAGCCTCGTGCCGTCCTCCGTGATGCCGACGTCGGCACCCTCCCGCACACGGAGCTCGGCACGACGCCGCTCGTGCTCACGCCGGATGCTCCCGCCCACGACGGCCAGGCCAGCCAGACCGGCCGCAGGGAGGGCAACGGGACTGGCCATGCTCGCCACGGCCGCCACGGCATCGGCCAGCAGGCCGTTGAAACCGCCCACGAGCAGGGACAGGAGAGGATGAGAGGGGGTTGCGAGGTAGGCGACCTCTCCGGCCGTCATGCCCCACGCGCCCAGAGCCACGGGGAACCGGCCGATCCGTACGCGGGTCACCCAGGGGAGCGCCAGGGCCTTAGCGACCGCTCCGGCCCGCGCGGCACGGGCCTGCTGGAGCTGCGTGTAGACGGCCGCGTGCTTCTCGGCCACCTGGCCACGGTGGGTGCCGCCCTCCCGCAGGTGGGAGAGCTTCGCCCAGTCCCATGCGCGCTCCCAGGAGTGCACCGGCGTCTTGAGGGTGCCGTGCCCGACGACGCTCACGGCGTAGCGCAGCGCGCCGACCTGGGGAGAAAGGGGACGCTCCGTCCGGTGGAAATCGGCCGGCGAAGGTGTGGGAGAGGAATCGGCCTGGTCAGTGCCCTGGCCGTCGGTGCGGCTCTGAGCGGCTTTGTCCGCCTCGGAGGTGTCCTTGATCGGCTGAGCCAGGGAAACGGGCCGAGGGACGCGCTCAGAGCCGCCCATGGTGATCTCTACGGCATCGGCGCTCATCGGGTGCCTCCCTCAACGTCGGCGGAGCAGAAGGTGTGCAGCGGGTCACGGCCGCAGCGGGGGCACGTGGTGCTGTCGGCGATGTCGGCGTCCAGCTTCCGGACCACGTCGGCGAAGCGGCGGATGTGCTCGTAGTCGCCGAAATTCGGGTCGGAAGCGAACTTGTGGGCGTACTCGATGAGGGCCAGGGGCTCGAGATCCGCCAGGGCCTCGGAGATCCGCTTGAGCATCCGGGAGCGCAGCCAGGCCGGAGCCGTCCGGTAGTGGTCCGGCATCTGGCCGAGCACGTCACCAGCCAGCCGAGAAAGATCTTCCTGATTCGCCGAAGGCGTCTGCGCGGAGCCTCGCGCGGTACGGACCGTACGCTCGCCTACGGCGAGAAGATGATCACTGGTTTTCTTCTTGGTCTTCTGGTCTTTTGTTCTTCTTATAGGGGTGGATTTTCCGTCGTTGGTGCCGACCTGCGACGATGCGTCGTTTCCGCTGGTCACGTCCTGCGACGGGTTATCCGTCATAGGCGCGGCCTGGGCGTCGACCTCGTTTCCGCTGGTCATGACCTGCGACGGATTTTCCGGCGTAGGCGCGGGGGTGGAGCTGCCACCAGGGACGGAAAATCCGTCGTTGGTGCTGACCTGCTGATTTCCGGCCGTCCAGGGGTCGCACAGGATGTAGTCGACGCGCCCAAGCTTCCCGCTGCTGGCGCGCTCACGTTCCCGGATGAGGTAGCCGTGCCTCTCCAATTCCCTGATAGCGCCGCGTACGGCGTCGCGTCCGTCCGGCGCTGCGGCGATGAGGGTGTTTTCCGAGATCCGGAAGCCGACCTTGTGGGAGGCCAGCCAGGCGAGGACGCCGCGAGCCTTCCAGGTCAGCCGCTTGTCACGGACCCACCTGTTGCTGATCGTCGTGAAGTGATCGGTGGGAAGTTCGGCCCGGCGGATGCCGGTACGGTGGTTCAAGGATCGCTCCTGGTAAGCGCAGGGGTGGATCTCAGACCCCGGGCCGGTGTTGGCGCACCGACCGGGGTCGTTCTGTGTCTGTGGCTTCGTGGGCCCTCGTGAGGGCGATTTCGGGTTTGGGGGTTACAGGCGCTCGTCGCGGAGGATCTGCGCGGTCTCCCGGCTGCAATTCAGGGCCTTACGGATGCGCTCCGCAGAGGGCTGCTCAGGAAGGTCACCGTTCGCGATCAGGAGCGTGAGCTGAGTCCGGTGGTCGGCCAGGGTCTTACCGCGAGCAGGCTTGACCGGAGCGCTCTCCGTGGCCCTCTCCGACCGCAGGTCAGCGGGGTGAGAGGTCGACGGCCGCGAGGTCTCCGAACGGGTCGAGCCAGAGGGGGTCACCGACTGGCGGCCGTGGTCGAGGCCGGAGAACGCGGCCAGGATGATCGGGAGAGCGGTCACGATCGCCACGGCGACGACCGGCCCGAGGATGTGCAGGACCAGAGCCGACAGGGAGAAATCGGCGGCCACCCACGGCAGGTGACGCCAGGCGTTCATGCCGAGCGTGAGGGCCAGGAACAGGTACTCGATCCGCGTGAGCGTCTTGGACTCGATCGGCTGACCGTGCGTGGCCATGTAGGCGCGAGCGCCGACGATGACGAGCAGTGCCATCGACATGAACGGCTCAACGAGCCAGGCGAACACCCACGACGGCGACCAGGCCGGAGCGCCCTCCGAGGCGAACACCTGGACACCGGCCGTCGACCAGGCCAGCGCGAGCGTCAGCGACACCATGGCCACGGTGACCAGGAGCTTGCGCATGCGCGCGGCCTGCCACGCCTTCATCATCGGGTCCTGGGCGAGCTCGTGCAGACGAGCAGCCTCGTACGCCGCGCGGCGGCGCTTGCGCACCTTGGGGGAGTCGAGCATCAGGGGCGTGTCGTCGTCCTGGAGCTCCGCCAAGTGGCGGGCCTCGGCGACCTCGGCCCGGAGCTGACGCACGCGCTTGGTCTCACCGGTCACGGTTGCGGGCACGGCGGCGGAGGGCTGGGGAGCGGGCTGCTCGACCGGCACATGGGCGGCCAAGAACGCCTCAGTCTGGCTGATAAGCGCGGAGACATCTTCGGGCTCAGGGATGTTACTAATGGTCATGGGTCCTCTCCTGGTGAAGCAGGCGGGGGTCAAGGCCCTGAGCAGGTGTTCGAGCACCGGCTTGGGGCCGTTGGTGTTGTCAGGGGAATTTGCGGCCAAGTCCGTCATGAGGGCCCGGCGAAGGTTTGTCCCGCTCCGACCCGGGCAAGCCGCTGAGAGACGCCACAGCGTTCTCCCAGGTCAGGGCCATAATTTGGACACTCATCATTCGAGGGCTTCCCGTGACGGACGTAGCACCGGATAGGTACGGCTTCTTCACCGACACCAGCATCTGCATCGGGTGCAAGGCGTGCGAGGTGGCGTGCAAGGAGTGGAACCAGGTCCCCGACGACGGCCTGGAGTTCACCGGCATGTCCTACGACAACACCGTGGGGCTGGGCGCCGACACCTGGCGGCACGTGGCGTTCGTCGAGCAGCGCCGGCCGCTGGGGCACCAGGAGCCCGGGGTCGGCGACATGGACTTCCGCTGGCTGATGGCCTCCGACGTGTGCAAGCACTGCACGCACGCGGCCTGCCTCGACGTGTGCCCGACCGGGTCGCTGTTCCGCACCGAGTTCGGCACGGTCGTGGTGCAGGAGGACGTCTGCAACGGGTGCGGCTACTGCGTGCCCGCGTGCCCGTTCGGGGTGATCGGCAAGCGGGAGAGCAGCGGCACGGCGGCCAAGTGCACGATGTGCTACGACCGGCTCGGCGCCGGGGAGGAGCCGGCCTGCGCCAAGACGTGCCCGACGGACTCCATCCAGTTCGGGAATCTGGAGGAGCTGCGCGAGCGGGCCGAGCGGCGGCTGGAGCAGGTCCGCGCCGCCGGCACGACCTCCGCCCGCCTGTACGGCCACGACCCGGGCGACGGCGTGGGCGGCACCGGCGCGTTCTTCCTGCTGCTGGACCAGCCCGAGGTGTACGGCCTGCCGCCGGACCCGGTGGTGACCACGAGGGACCTGCCGTCGATGTGGCGGCACGTCGGGGTGGCGGCCGTGGCCCTGCTGGCGGGGATCGCGGCCACGGCATGGCGAGGGCGGACGAGATGATCACTTGGGTACGGGCGTCTCCGGCGGGCGTGACGTGGACATATGAGGCGACACGTGCGGCGGGCGTGACGTGGACGTGTGCCGTGGCGGGGGCCGCGGGCGTGACGTGGACGTGCGGGTGGCGGGGGCGGCGATCGTGAGCCAGACGGTGAAGCAGCCGGTCAGCCAGACCGATGTGCGGATGGACCGCGCGGCCGGGCTGCGCGGCGAGCGGGAGGCCACGCCGGGCTCGGCGGGCCGCAGGCGCGAGCGGCTGATGGTGCCGAAGGCGGACTTCGACTCCTACTACGGCCGCCCCGTGCTGAACGCGCCGACGTGGGAGGCGCCCGACATCGCCGGCTACCTGTTCCTCGGCGGCCTGGCGGGCGCGTCGTCCACGCTGGCCGCCGCCGCCGAGCTGACCGGCAGGCCGCGCCTGGCCAGGGCGAGCAGGGTGGGGGCGCTGTGCGCGATCGGCGGCTCGTTCTACTGCCTGATCCACGACCTGGGCCGCCCCGAGCGCTTCCTCAACATGTTGCGGGTGTTCAAGGTGACCTCGCCGATGAGCGTCGGCACCTGGGTGCTCAGCGGGTTCGCCCCGGCGGCCGGGATCGCGGCGGCCAGTGAGGTCTCGGGGCTGTATCCGGGGCTCGGCCGGGCCGCCACCCTGGCGGCGGGGGCGATCGGGCCGGCGGTGGCCACGTACACCGCGGCGCTGATCTGCGACACGGCGGTGCCGTCCTGGCACGAGGGCTACCGCGAGATGCCGTTCCTGTTCGCCGGGTCGGCCGTGGCGTCGGCGGGCGGGCTGGGCCTGCTGGCCGCGCCGCTGTCCGAGTCGGCCCCGGCACGCCGGGCGGCGGTGCTGGGCGCGGCCGTGGAGTG
>NZ_BAAAMU010000170.1:0-20143 GCF_039529435.1 Nonomuraea maheshkhaliensis | reverse complement strand
CGCTGGGCGAGGAGGAACGCCGCACGCTCGTCCACGACCTGGTGCTCGGCCAGGTCGCGGTGGTGCTCGGGCACGGCTCGGCCGAGGAGGTGGCGGCGGACCAGACGTTCGAGCACCTCGGCGTCGACTCGCTCACCGCCGTCGAACTGCGCAACGGGCTCAGCGCGGCCACCGGCAGGCAGCTGCCCTCCACACTCGTCTTCGACCACGCGACCCCCGCCGCCCTGGCCGAACACCTGCTGGGCGAGCTGGCGCCCGCCGCGCCCAAGGGCGAGCAGGTGCTGCGCGAGCTGGACCGAGTCGCCGTCCTGCTGGCCGGGCTCGACGCCGACGCGGAGACCAGGTCCATCGTCACGGACCGGCTCGACGGCCTGCTCACGCGCTGGCGCGGAGAACGGCCCGCCGCCGCGGGAACCGGCGCCGGCATCGAGACCGCCAGCGCCGACGAGTTGCTCGCGCTGATCGACAAAGGGCTCTGAACCTCTCGGAAGGTGAGACGACGTGGCGGATGAACAGCGGCTCCTCGACTACCTCAGGCGGGTCACCGCCGACCTCCAGGGCGCCAGGCAGCGGCTGCGCGAGATCGAGCAGGAAAGCCGCGAGCCCATCGCGATCGTGGCGATGAGCTGCCGCTTCCCCGGCGGCGTACAGGACCCGGAAGGGTTGTGGCGGCTCGTCGCGGAGGGCAGGCACGCCATCGGCGCCTTCCCCGAGGACCGCGGCTGGGACCTCGACGCCCTGTACGACCCGGACGGCCGCGCCCCCGGCACCAGCTACACCAGGGAAGGCGGCTTCGTGCACGGCGCGGGCGACTTCGACGCCGGCTTCTTCGGCATCTCGCCGCGCGAGGCGCTGGCCGCCGACCCGCAGCAGCGCATGCTCCTGGAAGTGGCGCACGAGGCGTTCGAACGCGCCGGGCTCGACGTGGCCGCGCTCAAGGGCGGTCAGGTCGGCGTGTTCGTCGGCGCCTTCGACAGCGGATACGGCACCGCGGCCGGCGCCGAGGCCGAGGGCCACCTGCTCACCGGCAACGCCACGTCGGTCATCTCCGGCCGGATCTCGTACGTGTTCGGGCTCAAGGGCCCGGCCATCACCATCGACACCGCCTGCTCCTCCTCACTCGTGGCCGTCCACCTGGCCTGCGAGTCGCTGCGCCGCGGCGAGAGCACGATGGCGCTGGCCGGCGGCGTGACCGTGATGTCCACACCGGACGTGTTCGTCGAGTTCAGCCGCCAGCGCGGGCTGTCGGCCGACGGCCTGTGCCGGGCGTTCTCCGACGACGCCGACGGCACCGGCTGGGGTGAGGGCGCCGGTTTGGTGCTGCTGGAACGCCTCTCCGACGCCCGCCGGCACGGCCACCCCGTGCTGGCGCTGGTCAGCGGCACGGCGGTGAACCAGGACGGCGCCAGCAACGGCCTGTCGGCGCCCAGCGGCGTGTCCCAGCAGCGGGTCATCCGCCGCGCCCTGACCAACGCCGGGCTCGGCACCGCCGACGTGGACCTGGTCGAGGCGCACGGGACCGGCACGACCCTGGGCGACCCGATCGAGGCGCACGCGGTGCTGGCCACGTACGGGCAGGACCGGCCCGAGGACCGGCCGCTCTGGCTGGGCTCGATCAAGTCCAACATCGGCCACACCCAGGCGGCGGCGGGCATCGCCGGGATCATCAAGACCGTCCTCGCGCTGCGCGCGGGGGTGCTGCCGCCCACGCTGCACGTCAGCGCGCCGTCGTCGCACGTGGACTGGTCGGCGGGGCACGTACGCCTGCTCACCGAGGCCCGGCCCTGGCCCGACCTGGACCGGCCACGCCGGGCGGGCGTCTCCTCCTTCGGTGTCAGCGGCACCAACGCCCACCTCATCCTCGAACACCCCGACCCCGCCTCCCAGACCGTGCCCGAAGCCGGGCCCGCCGGGGAGGCCGCGGTCCGGCGCTCCGACGGGCGCCTCCGGGGGCTGGCAGCCGGGCACGCCGAGGAGTTCATGGCGGGTCCCGTCGTGTGGATGTTGTCGGCCAAGACCGAGCAGGCGCTGCGCGACCAGGCCGGGCGGCTGGCCGACCATCTCGATCGGCACCCGGAGCTCTCTCCGGCCGACGTCGCCCACACCCTGGCGACCAGAACCCCGTACCGCCACCGCGCCGTCCTCATCGGCCCGGAACCGCCCAGCCCCACCACCGACCTTCCGGCCGGCCCCGGGACCGGCTCCCCGACCAGCCTCCCGACCGGTTCCCCGGGTGGCCTCCCCACCGACCTCCCCACCGACCTCCCCACCGACCTCCTCGCCGGGCTGCGGACGCTAGCCGAGGGCGGGGAGGCGGGCGTGCGCGGCACCGCCGACGCCCGCGGCAAGATCGCGCTCGTCTTCCCCGGCCAGGGATCCCAATGGACCGGCATGGCCGCCGAACTGCTCGACCGGTCACCGGCCTTCGCCGAGCGGTTCAAGGCCTGCTCGCGGGCGCTGGAGCCGTACGTGGAGTGGGGCAAGGTCGAGGACGTGCTGGGCGACGAGGAGGCGCTGCGCCGGGTCGACATCGTGCAGCCCGCGCTGTGGGCGGTCATGGTGGCGCTGGCCGGCCTGTGGCGCTCGTACGGAGTGCACCCCGACGCGGTCGTCGGCCACTCGCAGGGGGAGATCGCCGCCGCGGTCGTCGCCGGCGCCCTGTCCCTGGAGGACGGCGCCCGCGTGGCGGCCCTGCGCAGCAAGGCGATCCGCGACGTGCTCGCCGGCCGCGGCGGCATGGTCTCGGTCGCCCTGCCCGCGCAGGAACTGGCGCCCAGACTCGGCGGCCTCTCGCTCGCCGTCGTGAACGGCGCCCGCTCAGCCGTGGTCTCCGGCCCGCCCGAGGCGCTGGACCAGCTCGTCGCCGATCTCACCGCCGAGGGCGTCAGGGCCAGGCACGTGCCCGTCGACTACGCCTCCCACTCGGCCCAGGTGGAGGAGCTGCGCGACCGGCTGCTGCGCGAACTCGCCCCCATCCGCCCCCGCGCCACCACGTTGCCGATGCTCTCGACCGTCACGGGAGAGTGGTGCGACGGCACCGGCCTGGACGCCGCCTACTGGTACGAAAACCTGCGCCACACCGTCCGCTTCCACGAAGCCGTCACGACACTGGCCGGCCAGGGCTACGGCGTCTTCGTCGAGTCCAGCCCCCATCCCGTGCTCACCGGCAGCATCCAGGAGACCCTGCACGAACTGGGCCAGGACACCGCCGTGGTCACCGGCACCCTCCGCAGAGACGAAGGCGGCCCCACCCGAGCCCTCACCTCCGCCGCCACCCTCCACACCACCGGCGTCCCCCTCACCCTCCCACCCACCGCCTCAGCCCTTGATGCCACCGCCGGCTCCGCCAACGGGTCCACCGCCGACCCGGGCGGCGGGTCCACCACCCGCCCCGCCAGCGGCCCGACCAGCGGCCCGACCACCGGCGCGACCAGCCAGTCCGCCTCGGTCACCGCCACCGGTCCTGCCGCTGAGCGGACTGTGGGTCGGCTGGTGGATCTGCCGACGTATGCCTTCCAGCACACCCGCTACTGGCTCACCCCCGCCAAACCGCAGGCGGCGGCCGAGGGGCCGGGCGATGCGGAGTTCTGGGCCGCCGCCGAGCGTGGCGATCCCGGGGTGGCGCTGGAGCCGGAGATCATCGGCAAGGTGCTGCCCGCCCTGACCGACTGGCGGCGTCGCCGTCGTGAGGCGGACGTGCTCGGGTCGTGGCGTTACCGCACGTCCTGGCGCCTGCTCCAGGACGGGCCGCCCACCCCGCTCACCGGGCACTGGCTCGTCATCACCCCCTCCGGCGAGGCATCCGGCCTCGGCGAAAGGCTGGCCGCGATCATGCGGGAACGCGGCGCCACCGTAACCGTCACGGACGCGGTGCGCGACGGTGTCTTTGACGGGGTGCTCTCGCTGGTCGCCATGGACGACCGGCCCGACCCCGCACATCCCGTGCTCGCCCGTGGCACCGTCGCCACGCTCGCCGTCGCCCAAGCGCTCGCGGACGCCGGCGTCACCGCCCCGCTCTGGGCCGTCACCGGTGGTGCCGTCGCCACCGAACGCCCCGATGAGGTGACGGCGCCGTACGAGGCCGCCGTCTGGGGACTCGGCACCGTGCTGGCCCTCGATCACCCCGCCACCTGGGGCGGCCTGATCGACCTGCCCGCCGATCCCACCGCTGCCGACCTCGCCGCCCTGGTCACCGCCCTGACCGGTGACGAGGACCAGCTCGCGCTCAGGGACGGCAAGGCGTATGGCAGGCGCCTGATCCGAGCCGGCATCACAGCTCACGCGGGCGACGCGGCTCGCTCCCACGACGCCGGCCCTACGACGGACGATTCCCGGCGCCCCTACGACGCAGGTTCGGCCGGGGATGTCTGGCGGCCCCACGGCACCGTCGTCGTCACCGGTGGCACCGGTGGGGTCGGGGCTCATGTGGCGCGCCGTCTGGCCGAAGGTGGTGCCGGGCACATCGTGCTCATGGGCCGCCGAGGCCCGGACGCTCCCGGGGCCGCTGAGCTGGAGGCCGAGCTGGTCGGGCTGGGTGCCCGTGTCACGATCGCGGCCTGCGACGTGGCCGACCGCCCCGCCCTGGCCGCCGCTCTCGACGGCCTCGCGCCCACCGCGGTGTTCCACGCCGCCGGAGTCGTGCACGACAGTGCCGCGCTCGCCGACCTCACCCCGCGTGAGCTCGCCGCCGTGGCCGATGCCAAGGTGGCGGGCGCGGCCAACCTCGACG
Source organism: Nonomuraea maheshkhaliensis (assembly GCF_039529435.1). Taxonomy (NCBI): domain Bacteria; kingdom Bacillati; phylum Actinomycetota; class Actinomycetes; order Streptosporangiales; family Streptosporangiaceae; genus Nonomuraea; species Nonomuraea maheshkhaliensis. The sequence continues at coordinate 15,414 of NZ_BAAAMU010000170.1, read as the reverse complement.
CCCTGTTCCCGGGTGACGCGCTCGAAAGGTTCGTGCTGTTCTCCTCGGGCGCGGCCGTCTGGGGCCAGGCCGGGCAGGCGGCGTACGCGTCCGCCAACGCCGTGCTGGACGCGCTCGCCGACGCCCACCGCGCCAAAGGCGGCCACGCGCTGTCGATCGCCTGGGGCGCCTGGGACGGCGGCGGGATGGCGGACGGCGAGATCGGCGAGTGGCTGCGCCGCCTCGGCCTGCGCGCCATGGATCCGGGCCGGGCCGCGTCCGTGCTCGAAAGCGCCCTGGGCCACGACGAGACGCACCTGGTGGTGGCCGACATCGACTGGGCCATGTTCGCGCCCGCGTACACGCTGGCCAGGCCCCGCCCGCTGCTGCGCGCGCTGCCCGAGGTGCGGGAGATCCTCGCCGCGGAGGCCGGCGGCGACGACGGCGGGGACGGTGACTCCGGGCTCGCCGCGCTGCCCGAGGAGGAGCGCCTGCCCAAGCTGCGCGACCTCGTCAGGACCCACGCGGCCAGGATCCTCGGCCACGCCGACCCCGAGGCGCTCGACGCCGGCCAGAACTTCCTGGAGGCCGGCTTCGACTCGCTCACCTCCGTGGAGCTGCGCAACGCCCTGAGCAAGGCCATCGGCGTGCGCCTGCCGACCGCCGTCGTCTTCGACCACCCCAGCCCGTCCGCGCTGGCCGCCCACCTGTCCGGCCGGCTCGGGCGGACGGGGGAGCAGGGCGGGCTCAGCACGCTGCTGCGCCGGGCGATGCGCGATCATCGCGTCCACGAGAGCCTGGTGCTGCTCGAAGCCGCCGCAGGGCTGCGCGACTCGTTCGGCTCGCCCGCCGAGCTGCCCGTGCTCCCGGCCGCGCTCAAGCTGGCCGAGGGCCCCGCAGAGATGCCGCTGTTCTGCATGAGCACCCCCATGGCGCTCGGCGGCGCGGCCCAGTTCGCCCGGCTCGGCGCCGCCTTCCGCGGCATCAGGGACCTGTACGCGCTGCCGGTGCACGGCTACGCCGAGAACGAAGCGCTGCCGGCCGACGTCGAGGCCGCCGTCTCCCTGTGGGCCGAGATCGTGGCCGCGAACGTCCCGCCCGGCGGCCCGTACGCGCTGCTCGGCTACTGCGCCGGCGGCAACTTCGCGCACAAGGTGGCCACCCTGCTGGAGCGGCGCGGCCTCCCGCCGACGGGGCTCGTGCTGCTGGACACCTTCCTGCCGGACGACGCCCTCATCGACGATCTGGGCGAGGACATGATGCGGGGCATGTTCGACCGGGAGGAGAAGTTCGGCCCGTTCTCGGACGCCCGGCTGTCCGCCATGGGCCGCTACTACCGGCTCTTCAGGGAGACGACGCTGGAGGAGGTGGCGGCGCCGATCCTGTTCATCACCCCCGACACGCCGCTGTCACAGCCCGCTCCCGAACGGTGGCGGTCGTCGTGGCCGGCCGCCCAGTGCGCCAAGGAGGTCAAGGGCGACCACTTCACCATGCTGGAGGAGATGGCCCCGTCCATGACGGAGGCGATCGAAGGCTGGCTGGGCACCCTCGGCCGCTGACAACACCCGACAAACCGACCGACCGACCGACCGACCGACGCTGCCGCGCGAGAAGATCGCGCGGCCGGCGAAACGATGGGTTACTCTCGTTTTGAGGGGACGCGGTCTTTCGGGAGGCGGTCGACGAAGTCCGTCCGGGGCCGGTTCCGCACGGGAGATGACATGAGCGAACCTCTGACGTTGCCCCTGCACATGCGGCGCGACGTGTTCGATCCCGACCCCGAGCTGTCGGCGGTGCGTGACGAGGAGGGCGTGCGGCGCGTGCCCACCCCGTTCGGCGTCGACGCCTGGCTCGTCAGCCGCTACGCCGACGTCCGCGAGGTGCTCGGTGACGCCGCGCGCTTCAGCAACGCCCAGAACATGGCGTTCCGGCTGGGCTCCGCCGCGCAATACAGCGAGGAGCAGCTCCGCCGGCTGCGGGCGGGCAACCTGCTGGCCTTCGACCCGCCCGAGCACACCCGGCTGCGCCGCTTCCTGACGCCGGAGTTCACCATGCGCCGGATGCGCCGCCTGGAGCCGCGCATCCACGAGATCGTCAAGGAGCACCTCGACGCGATGGAGCGCGCGGGCTCCCCGGCCGACCTGGTCTCCGCCTTCGCCCTGCCGATCCCCTCGCTGGTCATCTGCGAGCTGCTCGGCGTCCCGTACGCGGACCGCGACGGGTTCCAGCGGCGTACCGGCAAGGTGCTGGACATCTCGCTCCCGGTCGAGGAGCGGACGGCGGCCAACCTGGAGCAGCGCGCCTACATGACCGAGCTCGTCGCCCGCGCCACGGCCGAGCCGGGCGACGACATGCTCGGCATGCTCGTACGCGAGCACGGCGACGACCTGTCCACCGACGAACTGGTCGGCATCGCCGCCCTGTTGCTGCTGGCCGGCCACGAGACCACCTCCAACATGCTCGGGCTCGGCACCCTGGCCCTGCTGCGTCACCCCGACCAGCTCGACCTGCTCAGGAAGGACCCCGAGCGGATCGGCGCCACGGTCGAGGAACTGCTGCGCTGGCTCAGCATCGTGCACTCCGGCACGGGCAAGGTCACCATGACCGACGTCGAGCTGTCCGGCGTCCGCATCCCGGCCGGCGAGCTGGTGATGTGCGCGCTGCCCGCGGCCAACCGCGACCCGGCGTACATCTCCGAGCCCGACCGCCTCGACATCACCCGCGGCGACCTCGGCCACGTCGCCTTCGGCCACGGCGTGCACCACTGCCTGGGCGCGCCGCTGGCCAGGATGGAGATGCGCATCGCCTTCCCGGCGCTGTTCGAGCGCTTCCCCGACCTGCGCGAGACCGGCACCTCGCCCGAGTTCCGCTCGTTCAACGTCGTCTACGGTCTGACCTCCTTCGAAGTCGCCTGGTGAATGTGCGAGAACAGCGGCAGCGGGCCGACGCGGTACGCAACGCCGACAGGATCGTCCGGGCCGCGATCGAGATCTTCCGCGAACGCGGCCCGGAGGCATCCCTCGACGAGATCGCCCGGCGGGCGGGCATCGGCAGCGCCACCGTCTACCGGCGCTTCGGCGACCGCGACGGCGTGATCAGGGCGGCCTTCCAGACGTACTTCGCCGAGGAGGTCGAGCCGCTGGCCCTGACCGCCGGCGACGCCCCCGACGCCGGGGCCGCGCTGGCCGGGGCGCTGGCGGGGACGGTCGACACCCTGGTCGCCCACCAGGGGCTGCTGAAGGCGGTCAAGCAGTCGGGCGTGTTCCCCGTCGACATCGTGGAGCGGTTCATGGGGCCGCTCAGCGCCGTGCTGGCCCGCGCCCAGGAGGCGGGCCAGGTGCGGGACGACCTGTCGGTACGGGACCTGGCGGCGATCGTCATCATGGCGCTGGCCACCGCCCACCCGGGCGATCCCGACCAGCGCGACCCGCGCCGCTACCTGGCCCTGCTGCTGTCGAGCCTGCGGCCGACCGGCGACCGCCTGCCCGAGCCGTCCTGGCGGCACTTCATCGACCGCGCCTCAGGGGGCTGCTAGCCCGCACGGCCTAGCCCTGGGGCTCTACCGCCGGGCAGCGGGCGTCCGGCGCGGGCACGGTCAGCGAGATCAGGTACGCGTCCATGACGGCCGTGGTGCAGGTCGTCATGCCGTAGACGCCGTGGCCCCAGCCCTCGTACGTGAGCAGCGTGGCCCTGCCGCCGAGCTGGCGGGCCACGTTCGCCGACCACCCGTAAGGGGTCTCGGGGTCGTGCAGGGAGGTGGCGACCAGCAGCGGCGCGTCACCCGTGTACCGCAGCGGATGCCGCGGGTTGCCGGGCCGGCGGCCCTGGCAGATCGGCATGTCGCCCATCGGCATCGGGTTGTAGCGCATGTCGGGAGCCACCGCGTTCGCGGCGCGCATCACGCCGGCGTACTCGGCGTAGTCCCGCAGCGACAGGTCGAAGTCCTCGCAGAGGATCGCGGTCGGGAGCTCGGCGAACTCGCCGTACGCGGGCCCGTTGCCGGGAGGGTCCGGCATGTCGCCCGGCACCGGCCCGCCGGCCAGGGCGCGCAGCACCGTGGCCAGCCGCCGCCAGGAGGGCGCCTCGTTGAGCACCACGCCCAGCCAGAGCAGGTCGTGGGCGCTCACCGCGCGGCCGAACAGGCCGGGCCAGATCAGCTCGCCGCGCCCGGCCCGCTCCAGCAGCCCCCGCCACAGCGCCCGTACGTCCCGCCCGCGCAGGACGCAGCCGGCGCCCCGCTCGCACCAGGCGACGAACTCCTCGAAGCTGTCCTGGACCGCGGCCGCCTCGCTCACCTGGAACTCCTCGACGGTCAGGCTGTGATCCATGTTGCCGTCCAGCACCATGGCCCTGACCCGGCCGGGGAACAGCTCGGCGTACAACTGCTGGGCGAGCGTGCCGTAGGAGACGCCGTAGGAGGTCAGCCGCTCCTCGCCGAGCGCCGAGCGGACGGCGTCCATGTCGCGCGCCACGTCGGCCGCGTCGAGGTGGTCGTACAGGGGTCCGGTGAGCTCGCGGCAGCCGGCGTGCAGCCTCTTGCCGTACGCGACCCACGCGCGGAAGGCGGCCTCGCTCGTCACGACCGGGTCGGGCATCTCGTTGTAGACCGAGGCCGGGCAGGTCACCGAGCCGCTGCGGGCGACGCCCCTGGGGTCGTGGCCGACGATGTCGAACCGCCGCCTGACCTCCTCGCTGAAGCCGGAGGGGTTGCGCAGGACGTCGTCCACGCCGGAGTTGCCCGGCCCGCCCGGATTGGCCAGCAGGGCTCCGATCCGGGCGGCGGGATCGCCGGCCCTGCGCCGGGCGAGCGCCAGCCTGACGGTCGGCCCGTTCGGCCTGGACCAGTCGATCGGCACGGCCAGCGTGCCGCACTCGACGTCCGGCTCTTCCTCGCACGGCCGCCAGGTGATGCCGCGCCCGCCGACGGCGTCCGTGACGTCGGGACCGGTCACGAACGCCCGCGCCACATACGCCGCCGGGGCGGTCAGCAGCGTCGCCGTCAGCATGAGGGCGGTGGCGATCAGGGAGATTCTTCGTGGCACGCCGCTCCTGCCGTCGATCGGCCGCCGGAGCCGCTCACCCGGCACCCGCCCGGCTCCACCGCGACGCCTTTCTCGATCATGACCAAGGAATCCTACCGGCGGCCGCCGCCGAGCTCGGGCCAGGGGAGGGCGACGGCCGCGCGAGGTCAGGCGATCGATCTCCAGAAGGCGCAGTGGTGGCCGGCGGCGTAACCGACGGGCCTGACGGCGTCCGGCACCAGGCCCGGCACGGGCCCCTGCCCGGTGAAGCGGGACCAGAGCGGCGCCCCCTTCACGTCGGGGTCGCCGGTCCTGGCGAACGCGGTCCAGTAGCCGACCTTGCGCGCGCCGAGCAGACGTCGGCGCGGCGGGCGAGCAGCCGGTCGCCCGCCGGTGTGGGGCAGGCCCAGGCCCCGTCTGTGGTCACGCCTCGCCCACGCCAGCGCGGGCGAGGCGTGCGCGGAGAGTGGATAACGGGCCGCCACCGCTTCTGCCTCCTCGCCGAACGCCTTGCGCAGTAGCTCAGGGTAGAGCTCGGGGGGTGAACTTCTGGTCGGCCATGATCGCGCCGCCGATGAAGGAACGCATCTCGTCGCGGGTGCCGCCGGGCTTCGTGGCGGACGCCGAAGAGCTGGGCGCAGGGGTGGAGCTGGGTGGGCCCGTGGTTTGCGCGAGTGTGGCCGTGCCGGCCATGAGCAGGGCGAGGGCGGAGTACACCAGCTGGTGCACCGTGAGCATGAGAACGTCTCTCCTGCCGTAGGGATTGACCGCCCGGTCAGGTGTCCGCGCGGGTGGCCCGCTCGAACAAGGTCACCAGCTCCCGGGCGTAGGCCCGCAGATCGAGCGTCGCGTCGCCGGCGAGCAGGAAGTTCGGCCTCTCGACCGAACACGGCCTGCTCGAACAGCTCGGCCTTGCTCGCGAAGCGGTACGAGATCAGGCCCGTGCTGGACAGGCCCGCGCGCTTGGCGATCTGGGCGAACGAGGTACGCGTGTATCCCGGCTCGGCGATCGTCTCGATCGCGGCGGCCACGATCTGCGCCCGGCGCCCGGCCTCCGTGAAGGTCCGGCCGGGCTCGCGCGGCGGCGTGTTTGCTCGTATGAGCAATGGCTCACTCAAGCAAGACCTGCGCCACGGGCGGCCCCCTCCCACGTGCGCAGGTACGACTCGGCGCCCGCCGCCAGGTCCCGCACCAGGTCGGGGCCGGCCAGCAGGCGCATGTCCTCGATCCAGTCCGGGACCAGGCCGTAGTTGGCCACGCCGTCCACGTTGACGTCCCAGGTGCGCTGCCCGGTCCGCAACCGGTCCAGGACCTGGGAGCCGTCATGGGAGGTGAACGGGTACGTCACCAGGTTCGCGGCGTTGCCAGGACGCGGCGCGGGCAGCCGGCCCAGGCCGTTGGCGTCCAGGCCGTAGCCGTACCCCGGCACCTGGTACTGCTGCCGCAGCGGCGCCGTGCGCCGCCACTCCGCGACGAAGTGCTCGGCGTCGTGGCCGTACTGCGTGACCATGCCGCCGAGCGCGTAGATGCGCGCCAGGAACGCCGGGTCCGACCAGCTGTGGGAGGACACCACGCCCGGATAGCCCGCCGCCTCCAGCAGGTCGAGCGTGCGGTCGGCGGCCTTGACGCTCATGTGGTCGGCCTCGACGAGCATGCCGCGCCGCATCATGCCCCGCACCGCGTACTCGCCCAGCGCGGTCAGCCCCCGGGTGTTGCAGTGCGGCGCAGGGGGATAGAGCGGCAGGGAGACGCCAGGGGGCAGCAGCCGCGCGATCTGCGACGGGAGCACGCCGGCCGGGTCGATGGTGTTGTCGTGCTCGGGCCCCGTGCAGGTGCGGGCCTGCCAGAACGAGCCGGTGGCGAGCAGGTTGCCGACGTTGACGACCGCGCCCTGGGTGCCGGAGTCGAACCGGACGCCGCACAGCGCGTTGTCGTACTTGTGGCAGACGAACATGCTGCGCACGCCGAGCGCGTGCAGCTCGTCGAGCCCGCGGTCGATCTGGGCCCGCGTGCACCCGGGGATGCCGAGGACCTGCCGGCAGCCGAACGGCTCCGAGGTCTCGACCCCGAGCACGACGGCGAGCTTGCCGGCCCCGATCACCCGCCGGGCCTCGGCCGGATCGGCCACGATGCGGAACCAGCCCAGACCGGGCCCGCCGGCCTCGGCGTCGATGTGGTCCTGCAGCTCGCGGGCGCGCTGGGCCTGCCGCCTGATGGCGGCCATCTCGTCGCAGCCGTACCTGCGCAGCGGATAGATGGCGCACAGCTGCCGGTTGGCCACCAGATGGTTGACCAGCACCCGCAGCCCGCCCCGCCAGGCCCGCTCGACCCAGGTGTGGTAGGTCTGCTGGTGGGTCAGCGAGTCGTGCGCCGGCCAGTCGCGGAACGTGGGCCAGCCGACCGGGTCGTGGGTGCCGGTGGGGGAGCCGGTGCGGGTGAAGTTCTCGAACCAGGCCAGCTCGCCGTTGGGATGGTGGTCGGGGCAGTCGGTCAGCGCCGCCTCGATGCCGCCGGGGTCGAACGGCTTGCCGCACATGAGCCTGCCGCCGAAGGCCTCGTACGAGAAGAGGTGACTGTGACCGTCCACGAAGCCGCTCACGGGAGCGCTCGTGAGGGCATTCGTCGGGGTGGCTGCGTGTGCGGCGGGTGGCGCGATCAGGGCGCTGGACAGCAGCAGGACGGCCGCGGCCGCCCTTCGGGTGAGGTGGAGGAGCACGGGACGACCTCCCAGCCTGCGGTACCGGGGTTGCCGCCAGCATCCACCGCCCGGCACGCCGCATCAAGACCGAACATGAGCCGATCTCACCTCAGCGGCTCCCTCGGCGCAGAAGCTCGCCTCGCCGGGGAAGCTCACCTCGGTGCGGATGCCCACCTCGGTGCCGACGAAGCCGCACCGAGGCCGCCCGTGGGTGGAGTCACGCCTTGTGGAGGGTCTACCTGCTGATCCTCGGGGATCGCCTGCCGGATCCACGCACCGGCACGCGCCCTCCGAGCCTGGGCGCGTCCGCGCCATGGTCGACCAGGCCGTCGTGGTGGAGGAGACCGGGTTCACCGGCGTGGCCAACGGCGAGCACCACTTCACCCGCTACATCGTCTCCGCGCCCGAGCTGACCGGCGTCGCCTTCGGCATCGCCCCCTCCGACCTGCGGCCGCGCCTGCACGAGTACCTGCGCCTGCTGCTGCGGCTGCTGCGGGAGGAGAACGTCACCTGGCGCGGCACGTTCGGCAGCCCGTTGGAGGGCGTGACCACCACGCCGCGCCCGGTCCAGCGCCCGCATCCCACGCTGTGGGTCGGCAGCCGGCGATCAGCTCACCGGCTGAGCCGGTCATGACCAGGTGACCGGCAGCGAGCGCACACCGAAGATCAGCATCTCGTCGCGTACGGGCACCTGCTCGGCCGGCACCGCCAGCCGCAGGCCGGGCAGGCGGGTGATCAGCTCGCCCAGCCCGATCCGCAGCTCGATCCTGGCAAGCTGCTGCCCCAGGCACTGGTGCACCCCGTGCCCGAACGCCAGGTGCGGGGCACGCGGGCGGCGCGGGTCGAGCACGTCGGGGTCGGACCACTGCCGCGGGTCCCGGTTCGCCTCCGGCGTGGCGATCACGACCGTCGCGCCGGCCGGAAGCTCCACCCCGCCCAGCGTCACCGGCTCGGTGGTGACCCGGCTGACGCCGAGCTGGATGATCGACAGGTAACGCAGCAGCTCCTCCACCGCGTTGTCGATCAGGCCGGGCTCGGCACGCAGCTCCGCGAGCCGATCCGGGTGCTCGAGCAGCGCGAACGTGCTCAGGCTCAGCATGTTCGCGGTGGTCTCGTGGCCCGCGTTGAGCAGGCCGAGGGCGATGTCGGTCAGCTGCCTGTCCGTGAGGGGCGGGTCGGCGTCGTGGACGAGCCCGGACAGCAGGTCGTCGGCGGGGTCGGCGCGCTTGAGCGCGACGAGGCGGCGCATGAACGCGTACAGCCCGGCCCGCGCCGCGCCCTGCTCCTCCGGGGTGGCGCTCGCGTCGAGCGCCACCGCCGTGCGCTCCTGGAACTCCGCGCGGTCGGCGTAGTCCACGCCCAGCAGCTCGCAGATGACCAGCGACGGCAGCGGCAACGCGTACGCCGGCACCAGGTCGGCCCGGGGGCCCGCCGCCCGCATCGCCTCGACGTGCTCGACCGCGATCTCCCGGACCCGCGACTCCAGCCGCCGCATCCGCCGCACCGTGAACTGGCCCGTCAGCGACCGCCGCAGGCGGGTGTGCTCGGGCGGGTCCATGAACACGAACATCCCGTCCTCGCGCGCCGCCGTCCCGGCAGGCATGGGCGGCCTGGGCGAGGTCGCGTCGTGGTGACGCAGCTTGTCGGCGCTGAACCGCGCGTCCGACAACACCGTGCGGGCCTCGTCGAACCCCGTCACCAGCCACGCCCGCGCGCCGTTGAGCAGGTCCACCGGCCGCACCGCGCCCCGCCCGCGCAGGCCCGGCGGCGGGTCGAACGGGCGGCGCCCCCGCTCCACCAGGTCCACCGGCAGGATCCGCCGCATCGCCATGGTGCTCACGCTCGCCGAGCTGTCGGCTGCCATCAGCATGTCCCGCCTTCTCTTAAGGTACGCGACTGTATCTAACGGTGGCCACCGTAGATCACCGCGATAAGATACGCAAGTGAATCTCAACCGCACCCGTCCGCCGGCCGAAGGCTCGTCGCGGGACGGCGGTGCGACGCGGCGGCGCGGTGCGAAGCTGGAGGACGCGATCCTCGACGCCGCATGGGACGTGCTGACCGAGCACGGCTACCACGGCTTCACCTACGAGGCCATCGCCGCCCGCGCTGGCACCAGCCGCCCCGTGCTCTACCGGCGCTGGCCGCGGCGCCAGGACCTGCTGCTGGCCACGCTCACCAAGTTCTGGCGGCTGATCGACGTGCCCGACACCGGCAGCCTGCGCGAGGACGCGATCGGCTTCCTGCGCAACGCCGGCGCCGACCGCGCGGGCATGATCACGCTGATGAGCGTGCAGCTGGAGGAGTACTTCCGCGACACGGGAACGAGCCTCGGCGAGCTGCGCGACACCCTCGTCCCGCCGGGCCTGCCGAGCGCGTTCGAGACGATCGTCGCCCGCGCGGTCGGACGCGGTGAGCTGCCGGACGTGCCGCGCTCGCCGCGGGTGCTGAACCTCCCGCTCGACCTGCTACGCCACGACCTGCTGCTGACGATGCGCCCGGTGCCGGAGGAGACGATCACCGAGATCGTGGACGAGGTCTGGCTGCCGCTGCTCGGCCGGCCGGCGCCGCCCCAGGCTCAGGCCAGCCGGGGGAAACGCCCGACGGGGAACGTCTCCACCTGAGGGCTGCGCTGCTGCACGAGCACTCCGCCGTCCACCACGAGCGTCGCGCCGGTGACGTACGCGGACTCGTCCCCGGCGAGGAAGACGGCCGGCCCGACCAGGTCCTCCGCCACCCCGCCGCGCCCGAGCGGCACGGTCTCGTCACGCAGCCGCCGCGCCTCCGGCTCGAAATGGGCCGGCCTGGTCGCGATCAGTCCGGGGACGAGCGCGTTGACGCGGATCCCGTACGGGCCGAGGTCGAGCGCCATCGACCGGGTGAGCCCCTCGACGCCGCCCTTGGAGGCGTCGTACGCGACCATGCCCCGGTGCGCCCGGGTGGCCCCGCCGCTGGACATGTTGATGATGCTGCCCGCCCGCCGGGGCGCCATCACGGCGGCGGCGCGCCGGCCGCACAGGTACTGGCTCTTGAGGTTGGTGTCCAGGAAGTGGTCCCACCACTCCTCGTCGGAGTCCAGGAAGTGCCGCTGGACGGTCACGTCGCCGGCGTTGTTGACCAGGATGTCGAGGCTGCCGTGGGCGGAGAGCGTGGCGTCGAAGAGCCGGTCCACGTCCGCGGCACGGCCGACGTCCGCGCCGAGCCCGACGGCAGTGCCGCCCGCGGCGGCGACCTCGGCGGCGGCCTTCTCCGCGGCGGCGCCGTCGAGGTCCGCGATGACGACGGCGGCCCCCTCGGCGGCGAACCCGCCGGCGATGGCGCGGCCGATCCCGTGCGCGGCACCGGTGACGATCGCCACCCGGCCCGCGAGCCGCCCCGCTGCGCCACTCATGCGACCTGGCCCTCCGTCACGGTGAAGTGCGCGACGGTCCGCTCGAAGCCCGTCAGCACGGCGCGGGCCGCCGGCTCCACGACCGCGCGTTCGAGATCGTCGCCGGCGAAGGCGCGGATCGTCTCCAGCGACTCCCAGTGCGTGATCACCTGGATCTCCACCAGCTCTCCCGACTCCCGCGTGAGGAGGTAGGCCGCGCGGCAGCCGCCCTGCCGGCGCAACTCGGGCAGGACGGCGCCGTCGAAGTGCTCGGCGTAGCGGCGCGCGCCCTCAGGGGTGGCGGACGCCTTCCAGGCTCTGGCGATCATCGACGCTCCTCTTCCGCTGCTCAGATCACGAACTTCTCGGGACGTACGGCGCCCGCACCGAACCGCCCGGCGGAGAACGGCGACAGGTCCAGGCTCACGGGCAGGCCGAGCACCCGTTGCGCGAGGTGCTCGCCGACGGCCGGCGACTGCTGGAAGCCGTGGCCGGAGAACCCGGTCGCGTAGTGGAAGCCGTCCACCGGGCCTGAGCCGATCATCGCGTTGTGGTCGGGGCTCATGTCGTAGTAGCCCCACCACGACGACTCGATCGGCAGCCCGGCCAGCACGGGCAGCCGTCGGGTGGCGGGCTCGCCGAGGTCTTCGAGCTCGCGCTGCCGGCCGCCGAAGACCATCCCCGGGCCCTCGCGGTGGAAGTAGAACCCCGACGCGAAGTCCACGGTGAGCGGGGCCGAGCCGGGGACGCCGCCGTCGCGGCCGGTGTAGTGCATCGCGCGGGCCTCACCGCGTACCGGAAGCTCGATCCCGATGCCGCGCGCGAGGCCGGCCGAGTGCACCCCGGCGGCGCAGATGACGGTGAGGGCCGCGATCGGCCCGTCGGCGGTGTCGACGCCGGTGACCCTGCCGTCCTCGGCGCGGATGGAGGTGACCGCGCGCCCGGTCTCGACGCGGACGCCGAGCCGCCGCGCCGCCGTCGCGTAGCCCTGCACCACCGCCTCCGGCGTCGCGTACCCCTCGCTCGGGCAGAACGTGGCGCCGACGAGGTCGTCCGTGGCCAGTTGCGGGACGAACTCGCGCACCGCCGCCACGTCCACCATCTCGCTCGGGATGCCGAGGCCCTGCTGGACGCGTACGGCCCGGCGGAAGGCGTCGAGGTCGGCGGTCGAGCTGAGCACGAACAGGTAGCCCACCTGCTTGAAGCCGATCGGCACGCCGGTGAGCTCCTCGAAGCGCAGGAACTCCGCCAGCGAGCGGCGCACGAGCAGGGAGTTGAGCTCGTCGGCGTGCTGCAGCCTGATCCCTCCCGCGGCCTTGCCGGTCGAGCCCGAGCCCAGCGCGTCCGCCTCCAGCAGGACGACGTCCGTGCACCCGGACGCGGCCAGATGGTAGGCGACGCTGGTCCCGACGCAGCCGCCACCGATGATCACGACCTCGGCTGTCCGCATCCGGCCCTCCTCATCGGATCCGAAAAGGCATGATTGAGCCTAGATCGTCCACATTCGTCGTGTAAAGCGGGAAATATGGGATCCGAGAATTCAGTATCGTGACCTCAGCCCGACCCCGATCGGAGGCACGGCCATGGACGGAGAGCGGCGCGTGACGGCGGACCGGACACGGACGGACGCCGGCGGGGAGCCCCCGGAGCGTCATCCCGGCTCCCGGATGGACGCCGGCGGGGAGCACGCAGAGCCTCACCCCGGCTCCCGGACGGCGCCGTCGGGCGGGGCCGGGGATGCGGCGCTCACCACGAAGGCCGACCAGATCGCGCAGGCCATCGAGGAGCTGATCATCGCCGGTCGCCTCGCGCCCGGCACGGTGCTGCGCCAGGACGAGCTGTCGCGCCGCTTCGGCGTCAGCCGCACCCCGATCAGGGAGGCGCTGCGGCAGCTCGCGGCGGTGGGCCTGGTGTCGCTCACGCCCAACAGGGGCGTACGGGTGCGGGCGCTCGACCGTGACGAATGGACGCAGACGTTCCTCGCCAGGGCCGCGCTGGAGGGCGCCGCCGCCGAGCTGGCCGCCCAACGCCTGACGGACGCGCGACTCGCCGAGCTGGACGCGGCCAACGCCGAGTTCGGCCGCCAGACCGCCGTCTTGCGCGACCCCGGGGCGCCGGCGATCGAGCGGGAACGGGCCTCGTTCGCCTGGATCGCCGCCAACGAGGACTTCCACACCACGATCATCAGAGCCGCCGGCGCGCCCCTGTTCGAGCGGCTGATCGCCGGCCTGCGACGGGTCTTCTCCGGTGAGGCGCTGTGGGCGCCCGGCTCGCCCGCCGACCGGCTCTACGAGACCAACCTGGGCCAGCACGAGGCGATCCGCCAGGCGCTCGCCGTGCGCAACGGCCCGGCCGCCCGCATCCTGGTCCAGGACCACATCATGGACTCGTGGCGGCTGCTGCAGGCCGTCCTGGACGAGCCGCGCGCATAGGCGGGGCGCGTCAGACCGGAGGCACGCGGATCACAGGGAAGAGACGCGGGCCTGCAGCTTCCGATGCGCGCGGTTGACATCGATGATCACGTCGAGGGCCTGGCGAGCCTGGGCCAGCTCCCGCATGTGCCGGTCGATCCGCTCCCGCTCCTCCATCAGCCGTTCGAACGCCTCGTCGCTGGTCTTCTCGCTCGGCGAGTCGACGCACGGCAGCACCTCGGCGATCGTCCGGCTGGACAGCCCGGCCGCGTAGAGCCGCTGGATGAGGCGTACCCGGTCGACCTCGTCGGCGGTGTAGCGGCGCTGCCCGCTGGCGCTGCGCGTGCTGCTGAGCAGGCCCTGCTCCTCGTAGTAACGCAGCGACCGGACACTCACCCCGGCCCGCGACGCCAGCTCGCCGATCCGCATCGCCCGTCCCTTCCAGAGGGGATCTCCGTCAGACGCTCACGTCTCAGACGTCTCAGACGCTCACGTCAGACGTCAAGGTCAGGATCCAGCGTAGCCGCCGCGGTGAAGGCGACGTCCACGAGCGGCCCTGGGCGGACCGGGCGGCACGGCCGGCGCGCTGTCGCTCAAGAGCGAGCGGTTCCGGCGGCTGTGGGCGCGGCACGACGTGCGCGCGGCTCGTCCCGGCGTGTTCTCGATCCGGCGCCCCCGGGCCGGTGACCTGGAGATGCTGGGCGAGCGGCCGCCTGCTTGAGCGGCGCCGGCTTGATGGCGCGCGTCCCTCTCAGGCGCTGGCCGCCGACCGCCAGCGGTCGAGGATGGCCGCGTCGTCGAGGTCGCCGCGCCAGGCGACCTCTTCAGGGACGGCGAACGGCAGCCAGTCTCCGTAGTCGGGGGCGCCGGGCGTGATGTCTCGGGTGCAGTCGACGCGGGTGCCGTCGGGCAGGGTGATCGGCTCGATGACGCGAAGAACTCCGCCGGTCAGCATGAGGGCGGTCATGAGGGGAATCCCTTCCGTCTCGCACGTCACCTTTCCCCGCTCAGCATAGCGCGGGCCCGTGAACGTGGGGGAGTGGCGGGCCATCAGCCGATCCCGTACCGGCCGGCCAGCCAGGTGTAGGCCTGCTGGGCGGCGTGCTCGTCGCCGAACAGGCCGATCAGCCGGCGGGCCCGGCGGGTGAGCACGCAGGCGAACGCCTCGGCGAAGAGCTCGGCGGCGTCCTCGCGGTACGGCGGCGGCAGGTGGCGGGCGCGTACGGCGTGCAGCCTGGCCCAGGTGTCGCCCCGCGACGGCATGCCGTCCAGGTGGTCGGTGGCGTGCCCGAGCTCGTGGCCGGCCACGCTGACGGAGGGGGAGGGCGTGCTGCCCACGCCGATGCGGCGCCGGTGCGGGTCGTAGACGCCGGCGCTGCGCTCCCAGCCGCCCTGCTGGACCGGCAGGGGCACCCCGCGCAGCGCCTCGAACCCGGGCAGATCCGGCACCGCGCCGGGGCCGACGACGATCCCGCCGTCGAGGTGGGTGGCCAGGCGGGTGCCCAGCGGGCGCGGCACCGCGCTGAACGTCATGATCGCCAGCAGCACGGCGGCCGGGGGGAAGGTGCCGGGGAACCAGGCGCGGGTCAGGCGGTGTTCGAGCGCGCCGACGTGCAACCAGCCCGGCCTTCCTCTGCTCTGGCTGGCCACACCCGTCTCCCTGATGAGTCGCTGGGACGGCGGCCGGACCGGCTCCGTCCGCCGCCCGGTCGCACGACGTAAATCTACAAAGTAAAGGCGCTCGATTTCTACGGTTTGCCCTTTTTCGCCCCTCAAAAGACCACCCATCTCGTCGACGACACCGGATGATCATCTCAATCCGTGAGAGCGTTCGCGACGTGGACGGGGGCGGGGGGGGGGGGGGGGGGCCCCCCCCGGGGGGGCGGCGGGCCGCTCGGGCCGTAGCCGCCGAAGCCTCCTTGAGCGCCCGAGGAT
>NZ_BAAAMU010000169.1:0-20381 GCF_039529435.1 Nonomuraea maheshkhaliensis | reverse complement strand
CAGCTCCCTGGCCTCCCGCGCGGCGGCGGCCTGCTCCGCCCGCGCCGCCTCGCTCGCGGGCCCGTCGCGCAGGGCCAGCGCCTGCCCGAGCCGGCAGCGCGACAGCGTGGCGGCCGGCCAGTGGCTCAGCGCCAGGTTGTCGTGCACGGCCGCGCGCAGGTGCCGGACGGCGAGGTCGGGGTCGCCCTGGGTGAGCGCGGCCATGCCCAGCGAGTGGTGCGTCGAGCCGAAGCAGGCCACGCCCAGGCTGGCCACCATCGGCAGGTGCGCGTACGGGCTCAGCAGCGTGTACGCGCGGGCGGCCGTCTCGGCGTCCCCGAGCAGGTGCGCGGTCTCGACCACGCAGTACATCGACAGCAGCCACGTGCTGGAGCTCGGCAGGGCGCCCAGGTCCCGGCCGCGCAGCCGGGCGAGGTGGCCGGCCGCCTGGCGGCTGTCGCCGGAGACGGCCGCGGCCAGCGCCAGCCCGGCCAGGTAGGAGTTGTCGATGGGGCTGAGCGTGGGGGAGCTGGCCAGGTCGGCCATCGCGGGCAGCAGCTCGGCCACGCGGCCCTGGTACCAGCGGACGGCACCGAGCTGGCCGCCGTACCAGCCCGTCGCGTCCACGTCGCCGGCTGTCACGCCGAGCTCGTAGCACTCGCCGGCCAGCCGCTCCGCCTCCTCGAAGCGGCCCGCCCTGATGGCGAGCATGACCCGCATCGCGGCGGCCACGTAGCCGACCGCCAGGTGGGGCTGCTCGTCGAGCAGGCCGCGCAGCTCCTCCAGGCAGCGCTCCGCGTGCGGGTCGGCGGCCAGGTACAGATCGGCCGTGCGCCACATGAGACCCATCAGCAGGTCGCCCCTGCGCCGGGTGACGGCCGCCTGGCCGATCAGCTCGGCGGCCAGCTCCTTGCGCAGCCGGCCGTGCTCGGGGCCGAGCAGGCAGTGGTGCGCCAGGCTCAGCGCCTCCGCCAGCAGCTCCGCGTCACCCGCGCCCCTGGCCTGCTCCAGCAGGCGCAGGATCTCCTCGTGGGCGCCCCTGCGGTAGTCCGCCTCGCCGCACATCCGTACCCGCAGCCGCTGGGCGAGCGTGGAGCCGGGGTCGATCAGCGACAGCGCGTGCCGCTGGCGGGCGCGCACCATCTCCGACTCGGCCGCGGTCCTGTGCTCGCGCACCCAGATCCCGCCCAGTCCCAGTGCCGCCCGTGCCAGCGCGGGCGGGTCCCCGCACGCCTGAGCCTGCCGGTAGGCCGCGTCGAACCAGCGCCGTGCGGTACGCAGGTCCCCGTTCACATATAACGCCCGCTCGCCCAGCACGAGGGACAGCCTGAGCTCCGCACACGGCGGGCGCACGCCAAGCCCTTCCGCAACGCTCACGATTCCGCTCCCCTGTCGGTCACCTTTATTGAGCGTCGGCATGGCCCTCCGAATACTGTTCTAAGAAACCGCGCACGTTTCAAGGGCCCGTACGCTGAACGACATGATTCGTCCTGCCACACCCGCCGACGTCCCCGAGATCATCGCCATGATCCGGGAGCTCGCCGCCTACGAGAAGGCCGCCCACGAGGTGCGCGTGACCGAGGAGCAGCTGCACGACACGCTCTTCCGCGACAACCCCGCCGCCTTCGCCCACATCGCCGAGCAGGACGGCGAGGTGGCCGGCTTCACGCTGTGGTTCCTCACCTACTCGACCTGGCGCGGCGTGCACGGCATCTACATGGAGGACCTGTACGTACGCCCCGCGCACCGGGGCGGCGGCCACGGCGTCGCCCTCATGAGGCGGCTGGCCGAGATCTGCGCCGAGCGCGGCTACCAGCGGCTGGAGTGGTCGGTCCTCGACTGGAACCCGGCCATCGGCTTCTACGAGAAGCTCGGCGCGGTCAACCAGGACGACTGGTACCGCTACCGGCTGACCGACGAGCCGCTGCTCCGCCTGGCCACCCTGCGCGACTGAATCCACTGAGGCCGCCGACCCCCGGACGCGCGTCACGCGGGTCACGCACCGACGGCGTGGCCCGCGTGACGCGTCCGCTCAAACGCCGGCGTGGGACCGGCTCCGCGTGCCCTCAGCCTGCTCGAACACGCCCATCTCGCCTTCCTGCATGTCGCGGTGCGTCTCCTCGATCCGCAGCGCGACGCCGAGGGCGAAGAACGTGGGCGCCCACTCCCCGATGAAGATCCCCCATCGGTCGGCCCGGTCGAGCCCGGCCCGCTCGGTGTTCTTGGACATGAACCAGACCCCGCAGGACAGAGCGATCGACGCCAGTCCCGCGGTGTACATGTGTCCGGAACGCACGCCCATCTGATGCAGCTTTTTGATCATGTTTCCCCCCTTGCTGTGAGTGCTGTTACCCCAGGCAGGGCCAGGTAACCGATCATTACCGGCATGTTTCGTACGTGACGCTTGTGCGGAGCTTGTTACCGCGGTGAATCACCCGTAACGAACTCACGGCCACGCAGGGTCAAAGTGCGTAACGAGCCCTTCCTACCGTGGTGATTCCGGACGCCGAGCGTAGGAGAGGTCGATGGCGCGCTGGATCGCCGAGTGGCATCCCGATGACCCAGCATTCTGGGAGAGTTCAGGCAAGCGCGTCGCACGGCGCAACCTGATCTTCTCCATCGTTGCCGAACACCTCGGCTTCACCGTGTGGACCCTGTGGAGCATCGTGGCGACCAGGCTGGGGTCGTACGAGTTCACCACCGACCAGCTCTTCTGGCTGGTCGCCCTGCCCAACCTGATCGGTTCGGTGCTGCGGGTCCCCTACACGTTCGGCCCCGCCAGGTTCGGCGGCAGGAACTTCACCGTGGTCAGCGCCCTGCTGCTGCTCATCCCCGCCGTGCTGCTCGGTGTGGCGGTGGGCAACCCGGGCACCCCGTACTGGCTGTTCCTGGTGATCGCGGCGCTGGCCGGGTTCGGCGGGGGCAACTTCGCCTCCAGCATGGCCAACATCACCTACTTCTACCCGCGCGGCAGGCAGGGCGTCGCGCTCGGGCTGAACGCGGCCGGCGGCAACATCGGCGTCAGCTCGGTCCAGCTCGTCATGCCGCTGGTGATCGGCTCGCTCGGGCTGGCCGCGGCCGGCTGGTTCTGGGTGCCGTTCATCCTCGTGTCGGCGATCTGCGCCTGGTTCTTCATGGACAACCTGACCAGCGCCAAGGCCGACCCGCGCGAACAGCTCGCGGTGGCGGGCAAGGCCCAGACCTGGATCATGTCGTTCCTCTACATCGGCACCTTCGGCTCGTTCATCGGCTACTCCACCGCGTTCCCGCTGCTGAGCGCGAGCCTGTTCCCCGGAGCGCCGTTCGCCGCGGTGGCCTTCGCCGGGCCGCTGATCGGGTCGCTGATCAGGCCCGTCGGCGGCTGGCTGGCCGACCGGCTCGGCGGCGCGCCGGTCACGCTGTGGAACTTCGCCGCGATGGGCGGCGGCGTGCTGCTGGTCTGGGCGGCCAGCACCTCGGGCAGCTTCTGGCTGTTCTTCCTGGCCTTCCAGGTGCTCTTCCTCACCTCCGGCATCGGGAACGGCTCCACGTACCGGATGATCCCGGCCATCTTCCAGGCCAAGGCGGTGGCCGAGCGCGGCGAGGGCGAGGAGGCGCTGCTGTACGGCAAGCGCCAGGCATCGGCCGCCATCGGCATCATCTCGGCGGTCGGAGCGCTCGGCGGATTCCTCATCAACCGGGCGTTCGGGATGGCGTTCGCTGCGGCCGGCACCCCGGCCCCCGCCTTCCTCGCCTTCGGTGTCTTCTACGTCTCCTGCTTCGCCCTGACCTGGTGGTGCTACACCCGCAAGGTCGGCGTCAACGTGGTGGCGAGCCTCGCCCATGCCAGGGTCTGACGTGACGGCGACCCACTGCCCGTACTGCGCGCTGCAGTGTGGCATGGAGATCGGCCCGGGGGTGGCCATCACCCCCAGGACCGACATTCCGGCCAACTCCTCGGGCGCGCTGTGCCAGAAGGGGTGGACGGCGGGCGAGCTGCTCACCAACGGCGAGCGCCTGACCACGCCCCTCCTCCACGGCGAGCCCGTGGCCTGGGACGTCGCACTCGACTACGTGGCGGACCGGCTGTCCGCCATCCGCGCCGAACACGGCCCCCACGCCGTGGCCGTGTTCGGCGGGGGCGGGCTGACCAACGAGAAGGCGTACTCGCTGGGCAAGTTCGCCCGGGTCGCGCTCGGCACCAGCCAGATCGACTACAACGGCCGGTTCTGCATGTCCTCGGCCGCCGCCGCCTCCATCAGGGCGTTCGGCATGGACCGGGGCATGCCGTTCCCGATCACCGACCTGGCCGAGGCCGACGTCGTGCTGCTGGCCGGGGCGAACGTCGCCGAGACCATGCCGCCCTTCGTCCGCCACGTGACGGGCCCGCGGGTGATCGTGATCGACCCGCGCCGCACCCAGACCGCCAAGCTGGCCTGGCTGCACCTGCAGCCGGCCCCCGGCACCGATCTGGCGCTGGCCCTGGGCCTGCTGCACCTGGCCATCGCCGACGAGCTCGTGGACGAGGCGTACGTCGCCGCCAGGACCACCGGGTTCGAGGAGGTGCGCACCTCGCTGTCCGCCTGGTGGCCCGAGCGGGTCGAGCGGATCACCGGCGTGCCCGTGCACCAGATGCGGCAGGCGGTCAGGGCCATGGCGGCGGTGGACAAGGCGTACATCCTGACCGGGCGTGGCGCCGAGCAGCACGCCAAGGGCACCGACACCGTCACCGCGTACATCAACCTGGCCCTCGCGCTCGGGCTGCCCGGCCGGCACGGCTCCGGGTACGGGTGCGTGACCGGGCAGGGCAACGGGCAGGGCGGCAGGGAGCACGGGCAGAAGGCCGACCAGCTCCCCGGCTACCGCAAGATCGACGATCCGGCCGCCAGGGCGCACGTGGCCGGGGTCTGGGGGATCGACCCCGAGGACATCCCGGGGCCCGGGCGGTCGGCGTACGAGCTGCTCGACGCCCTCGGCACCAGGGAAGGGCCGCGCGCGCTGCTGCTGTTCGGCTCGAACCCGATCATCTCCGCGCCGGCCTCCGAGCACGTGGCCGGACGCATCGCCGCCCTCGACCTGCTGGTGACCTGCGACTTCGTCATGTCGGAGACCGCGGCGCTGGCCGACGTGGTCTTCCCCGTGACCCAGTGGGCCGAGGAGAGCGGCACCATGACGAACCTGGAGGGCCGCGTCCTGCTGCGGCAGCGGGCGGTCGCCCCGCCGGAGGGCGTCAGGAGCGACCTGGACGTCATCGCCGCCCTCGCCGAACGGCTCGGTCACTCCTTCGAGACCGAGCCGGTCCAGGTCTTCGACGAGCTGCGCCGCGCCAGCGCGGGTGGCCCGGCCGACTACTCCGGCATCACGTACGAGCGCATCACGGCCGAGACCGGCGTCTTCTGGCCCTGTCCGACCCAGGACCACCCCGGCACGCCCCGGCCGTTCCTCGACTCCTTCGCCACCCCGGACGGCCGGGCCAACTTCGTGCCCGTCCAGCACCGGCCGCCGGCCGAGGAGATCGACGGGGACTACCCCCTCTACCTGAGCACCGGCCGGGTGCTGGCCCACTACCAGAGCGGTGCGCAGACCCGCAGGATCGCCCCGCTCGTGCAGGCCGCGCCCGAGCCGTACGTCGAGCTGCACCCCGACCTGGCCGAGCAGCTGGACATCGGCCCCGGCGACGTCGTGCGCGTCACCAGCAGGCGCGGCGAGGCCAAGGCCGTGGCCAGGATCAGCGACGCGATCAGGAGGGACACCGTGTTCATGCCCTTCCACTGGGAGGGCGCCAACCGGCTCACCAACCCGGCCCTGGACCCGACGTCGAGGATGCCGGAGTTCAAGGTCAGCGCCGTCAGGGTGGAGAGGGACTCATGAGGCTCGTCGTCGTGGGCAACGGGATGGCCGGGTCGCGGCTGATCAGCGAGGTGCGCGCCCGTGACCCGCACATGAAGATCACCGTGTTCGGCGCGGAGACGTGCCGCCCCTACAACCGCATCCTGCTGTCGAACGTGCTGGCGGGCAGCTCAAGGCCGGAGCAGGTCCGGCTGGTCGACCCCGCCTGGTACGACGCCCACGACGTGACGGCCGCCTTCGGCAGCGCGGTCGCCCACATCGACAGGGAGACCAGGCACGTCGTGACCGAGGACGGCCGGCGCGAGCCGTACGACCTGCTCGTCCTGGCCACCGGCAGCGACGCCATCGTGCCGCCGATCCCCGGCGTGGAGCGGGCGATCCCGTTCCGCACGCTGGAGGACTGCGAGCGGATCATGGAGGCGGCCGAGCACGCCCGCGGCGCCGTGGTCGTCGGCGGCGGCCTGCTCGGCATCGAGGCCGCCCGCGGCCTGGCCGGGCGCGGCCTGCCCGTCACGCTGCTGCACCTGGCCGACCACCTCATGGAACGCCAGCTCGACAGCGAGGCCGGCGTGGTGCTGGAGGAGACGCTGGCCGGGCTCGGCGTGCGGATCCGCACGGGCGTCAGCGCCTCCCAGGTGGAGGAGAGCGGCGTCAGGCTCGACGACGGAGAGCTGGTCGAGGCCGACCTGGTCGTGCTCGCCTGCGGCGTGCGCCCGGTGACCAAGCAGGCCGCGGACGCCGGGCTGGAGGTGCGGCGCGGCGTCGTCGTGGACGACGAGATGCGCACCGACGACCCGTCGATCTTCGCCATCGGCGAGTGCGCCGAGCACGACGGCACCGTGTACGGCCTGGTCGCCCCCGCCTGGGAGCAGGCCGTGGTGGCCGCCGAGGTCATCACCGGCGGCAAGGCCCGCTACCGCGGCTCCCGGCTGGTCACCCGGCTCAAGGCCAAGAGCGTCGAGCTGGCCGCGATGGGCGAGACACACCTCGGCGAGGAGCACGCCGAGGTGGTGCGCTTCAGCCACCGGGCACGCGGCACCTACCGCAAGCTCGTCATCCGCGACGGCCGCCTGGTCGGCGCGATCCTGCTGGGCGAGAGCGACGCCGTCGGCACGCTCACCCAGCTCTTCGACCGTGGCGGTCCGGTGCCGGGCGACCGGGCCGGGCTGCTGTTCCCCGGGCTGTCGTCGGCGCCCGTGACCGACAGCCCGACGCTCATGCCCGACGCGGCCACGATCTGCCGGTGCAACAACGTGACCAAGGGCCAGATCAGGGCGTGCTGGGAGGCCGGGGCGCGGGACGTGGCCGGAGTGGCGGCCGCGACCAGGGCCACGACCGGATGCGGTACCTGCCGCGACGCCGTGGAGGGCATCGTCGGCTGGCTGTGCGAGCAGGAAGGGATCTCCGTGTGAACAGGATCGTCGTCGTCGGGTACGGCCCGACCGCGCACCGGCTCGTCGAGACGCTCACGAGCAGGGGCTTCGCCGGCACCGTGACCGTGATCGGTGAGGAGCCACGCCCCGCCTACGACCGGGTGGCGCTGACCTCCTACCTGTCGGGCACCACCGTCGAAGACCTCACCTACGAGGTGCCCGCAGGCGTCGCGACCAGGCTCAACACCCGCGTCACCGGCATCGACAGGGACGCCCGCCAGGTGCTCCTGGCCGACGGCGGCGCCGAGCCCTACGACGTGCTCGTGCTGGCCACCGGCTCCGCGCCGTTCGTGCCGCCGGTGCCGGGCGCCGAGCACGCCTTCGTCTACCGCACGATCGAGGACCTCGACGCGATCAGGGTGGCCGCCAAGGACGCCGTGGAGGGCGTCGTGGTCGGCGGCGGCCTGCTCGGCCTGGAGGCCGCCGACGCGCTGCGGGCGCTCGGGCTCAAGGCGCACATCGTCGAGATGAGCCCCTGGCTGATGCCGCGCCAGGTGGACGAGGGCGGCGGCTCGGTGCTCAAGTCGCACATCGAGGGCCTGGGCCTCAGCGTGCACGCCGGAGCGGGCGTGCAGGAGGTCGTCGCCGACGAGGAGGGCCGGGTCACCGGGCTGCGCAAGCCGGACGGAAGCCTGGTCGAGGCGCAGGTCGTCGTCTTCTCGGCCGGGATCAGGCCGCGCGACGAGCTGGCCAGGTCGTCCGGGCTCGACGTCGGCCCGCGCGGCGGCATCGTGGTCGACTCCGCCATGCGGACCTCCGACCCCGCCATCTACGCGGTCGGCGAGTGCGCGCTGTCCGGCGGCATGGTCTACGGGCTCGTCGGGCCCTGCAACACGATGGCCGAGGTGGCCGCCGACCGGATCATGGGCGGCCCGGCGACGTTCGAGGGCGCCGACCTGTCCACCAAGCTCAAGCTGCTGGGCGTGGAGGTGGCCCAGTTCGGGGCGATGGAGGGGGCGCTCGACGTTACCTACATGGACCCGGTGGGCGGTGTCTACAAGAAGCTGTTCATCAGCGACGACGCGCGGACGCTGCTCGGCGGCATCTGCGTGGGCGACGCCTCGCCGTACACCTCGCTGCGGCCGTTCGTCGGCAAGGAACTGCCCGCCGCGCCGTCCGACCTGCTGTTCAGCGGGGCCGGGGCGAGCCTCGACCTGCCGGACGAGGCGCAGGTCTGCTCGTGCAACAACGTGTGCGCGGGCGACATCCGCTCGGCCATCGCCGACCAGGGTGTCACAGACGTACCCGGCATCAAGTCGTGCACGCGGGCAGGGACGACCTGCGGCAGCTGCGTGCCGATGCTCAAGCAGCTGCTGGAGAAGTCGGGCGTCGAGGTCAGCAAGGCGCTGTGCGAGCACTTCACGTACTCGCGGGCCGAGCTGTTCGACATCGTACGGGTGCGCGGCATCACCACCTTCTCCGAGCTCATCTCCCAGCACGGGCAGGGCCGCGGCTGCGACATCTGCAAGCCGGCCGTGGCCTCCATCCTGGCCTCGCTGCACAACGGGCACGTGCTGGAGGGGGAGCGGGCCGCGCTCCAGGACACCAACGACGCCTTCCTCGCCAACATCCAGAAGAACGGCACGTACTCGGTCGTCCCGCGCATCCCCGGCGGCGAGATCACGCCGGACAAGCTGATCGTGATCGGCGAGGTGGCCCGCGACTTCGGCCTCTACACCAAGATCACCGGCGGGCAGCGCATCGACCTGTTCGGCGCCAGGGTCGAGCAGCTGCCGGAGATCTGGCGGCGGCTGGTCGACGCCGGGTTCGAGTCGGGGCACGCGTACGGCAAGGCACTGCGTACGGTGAAGTCCTGCGTGGGCTCGACCTGGTGCCGCTACGGCGTCCAGGACTCCGTGGGCATGGCCATCGCGCTGGAGCTGCGCTACCGCGGCCTGCGCTCGCCGCACAAGCTGAAGTCGGCCGTCTCCGGCTGCGCCCGCGAGTGCGCCGAGGCCCGCTCGAAGGACTTCGGCATCATCGCCACCGAGCAGGGCTGGAACCTCTACGTCGGCGGCAACGGCGGCTTCAAGCCCCGCCACGCCGACCTGCTCGCCACCGACCTGACCACCGACGAACTGATCAGGACCATCGACCGGTTCCTCATGTTCTACATCCGCACCGCGGACCGGCTGCAACGCACGGCCACCTGGCTCGAGTCGCTGGACGGCGGCCTCGACTACCTCCGTGAGGTGATCATGAACGATTCGCTCGGCATCTGCGCCGACCTGGACGCGCAGATGGACCACCACATCGCCACCTACGCCGACGAATGGCAGGCCACGCTCGACGACCCGGACAAGCTCAGCCGGTTCGTCAGCTTCGTCAACGCCCCCGGCGTGCCCGACCCGTCGATCGTGTTCGGCAGCGAGCGCGGCCAGATCAAGCCGGTGATGGCCCCATGAGCTGGACCCCGATCTGCGCCTACGACGCCCTGCTGCCGGAACGCGGCGTCTGCGCCCTGGTGGACGGCGTCCAGGTGGCGATCTTCCGCACCTACGACGGCGACCTGTACGCGCTGTCCAACCTCGACCCGTTCAGCGGTGCGCACGTGCTCTCGCGCGGCATCGTGGGCACCAGGCGCGGCGAGCCGACGGTCGCCTCGCCGCTGCACAAGCAGGTGTTCTCGCTCGTGACCGGGCGTTGCCTGGACGACGAGAGCGTGTCGGTGCCGGTCTACGCCGTACGGGCGGAGGGCGGGCACGTCGAGGTCACCGTGCGTCAGCTCGTGGAGGCCGGCGTACTCGTGGAGGCCGGCGTCTAGGGGGACGCGCCGGAGAACTTCAGAAGGGGACGCCGGGTGGCGCCAGGGTCGTGACGACGGCCCCGGCGCCACCCGGCGTCTTACGTTTCGCTGCGGTGGGGGCGGGCGGCGGGCTAGGCTCTGGTCTCCACGGCGCCCACCTCTACCGGGGGGTAGACATGTGCGCTGCGGTGAGCCGCTGGAAGCACGCAGCGCCGTCCCGACTCGACGTTGTCACAACGTTCGGCGTCTTCGCGCTGGGGGAGAGGCTCAGGATTCGCCTGGGTTCGCGGCACTGAATGGACGGTATCGGCGCTGCCATGCCCACTGGGTATCAAGGTGGCAACGATCGTGGCTCTGACCGGTCTCTCCAATTCCGGTGAAGCGTTACCGTGAGTAATACCCGGACCCGGTAAAGAGGCTGTGCGAAGTGCCTAAACCGCGCATTCGCCGCCGACCGGCGGGGGCATCAAGCGGCCATGACCAAGATTTCTCAGCGCAGGGCACTCCTGCTGGCCGCCGTCGTGCCCGCACTCCTGATCGCGGGCTGTTCCGCCAACACCCAGGCGATGAAGGGGGCGGCCAGCCCCGGCACGCCCACCGACATGGACTCCATGTCGCCCGGCACCGCTTCGCCGTCCGACACCGCCGGCGGCAGCCAGGCCGAGTCGGCCGTCCAGGGCTACTTCAACGCCCTCAAGTCGGGCAACCTCGACCAGGTCGTCAGCTCCTTCGCCGACGACGCGGTGGTCGCGGTGGACGGGCAGGCCACGGCGGAGGGCAGCCAGGCCATCCGCGCCCTGTTCCAGAAGCTGCAGGGCTCGCAGGACATGAAGCAGGCCACGCACACGATCGACCAGTCGCGTACGGCCGGTGACCAGGACGCCTTCGTCCGCTCGACCAGCAAGCAGGGCGACGACGATTACCGGGAGCTGTTCCTGCTCAGCAAGGACGGCGAGGAGTGGAAGATCTCGCAGTTCATGAACAACCAGGCGTCCTGACGCGCGCGCGAAAAACGGCTTTGCCTGGCCCAGGGTATATCGTCCGGTCGGAAATCGGCATTGCGAGATAGGGCACGCGGGCCGCGGAACGGGCAATTTCTTTGGCGGGGTGACGGGGATCAATTCGGGGCGGTGTCGCCGGGGATGCGGGGGCGGATGCGGCGCTGATCCACCAGCGCCAGGTAGACGGCGAAGGCGCCGCGTGTCCACATGTCCGCCTGCTGCGCCGTCAGCCTGATCTCCTCGCCCTCGTGCGAGACGATCATGTACCCGCCGAGCGGCATCCTGCGCCAGGCGACCAAGAGGTTCTCGTAGACGAGCGCGTCGAGCATCGCGGTCAGATATTCGCGTCCGGCGGCGGGCACGGCGCAAGCCTCCTCGCTCCTCGCCGAATTCTCGCCTTTCTCTTTCCATTGTGCGCGCCCTATCGGGAAATGGCGCACTTTCCTTTCGGGCGTCGGACGTCCGGCGTCGGCCGTTCCGCGGGGCGGCTTTCCCGGGCGGGGCGGGAACCTCGGGGCGGCCTGCGGTGTATGCAGACCGGAGGTGGTCCCCATGAGAAGGGCACTGATGGCACTGGCCCCGGTGACGGCCCCAGTGACGGCACTGGTGACGGCCCTGCTGACAGCACTGGTGACGGCACTGGCCGTCGCGGGCGTCCCGGCCTCGGCTTCCGGTGGCTGGGCGGTGACGTACCTGGATCCGTCCCCGGCCCGCTTCGAGGGCGGCGAGTCGTACACGCTGGGGTTCTGGGTGCTGCAACACGGCACGCACCCGTACCAGGGAGCCATGAACCCCGTCGCACTCCGCTTCACCGGCTCGGACGGCACCAGCCTGACCTTCGACGGAAAGGCCCTGCCGGAGGTGGCGCACTACGCGACGGCCGTGGCGCTGGCGGAGGGCACGTGGAAGGTGGAGGCCGTCCAGGGCCCGTTCCAGCCGTACGAGGTGGGCACCCTGACGGTCCCCGGCTCCCTGCGCGTCAACCCCGTCCCGAAGGACCTGGTGGCCAACCTGGGCGCCGAGGCCGACAAGTACTGGGACACGATCCGCCCCCCGGCTCCGCTGCTCGGCGACGCCCCGGCCGCCGTACCCGCCCAGAAACCCGTCCAGAAACCCGCCACGACCCCGTCCGGCGGCGAAAGCGGCACGGTGCCCACCTGGACCCTGCTCCTCGCCGCGTCCGCCGGCGCCCTGCTGGCACTGACCGCCCTGCGCCTCCCGTCCCTCCTCCGCCGCCGCCCGAACCCAGACCCCGACCCACCGCTCGACGACCAGACGGACACCATCGCCATCCCCGGCTGACCACCCGAACGACCGGGATGCGCCCCCCGAGCGGCACCCGTCCGGGCGCATCCCGGTTCACCCTCAGCGGGACGGCCCAGGCTGCCGGCATCCGGCTCCGGTGACCGGACAGACGTCCACGGAGTATTCGTGATCGGCGAGAACCTGCCGAAGGGATGCTTCCACCGGCGATCCCTGGATGTCCGCACGGATGCGGCGCGCGATGACCAGGACGGTGACCCCCGCGGCTCCGGCGAGCAGAAGCGCGGCGGCCGCGGATTGCGCGTGCCCACGGTACGTCCGCCAAGGGAGGGAACTGTCGCGAGCCCCGTAGCGGATGCGGATCCGGCATCGGGTCCTTATAGCGATACATGTCACGGTCCGCCTGAGTACCGACGACGGTGTAAGTCAGCGGGACGACTCGCCGCGCGATGGGGGTCGCCGCGCGATGGGGGCGCGCTCCCTGTGCGCGTTCGCGAAACAGCGGTAGCAGTGCGTGTACGGCGAAGCGACCGGCGCCGTGCAGACGGCGCACGTGACCTGAGGTATCCGGATGGGGATTCGTCATGACCGCGCCGAGTCGCTCGCGAATCATCTCCCGGAGGGGCGTCCCCCGGGCGAACAGCAGGGCGGGGCGATCGAACACGTCGCGCAACCGCTGCGGATAACGTTCGTCTCCCAAGGCGATGACCTGGATGCCGTCTCGTTCCCGGGAGGCGATGTCCTCCCGCGCCTGGGTGATCGCCTTCTCCACCGGATCGGAGAACAGGTCGTCAGGTCCCAGCCGTTCGCGCAGCAAGGCAACAGGCGATGTCTCGTCGGCGAGCCGCCGCACGGACTCGCGTTCGCCCTTCTCGGTGGTGGTACGCCGAAGCAGCGCCACCAGCGCGGCGCGTTCCCTGTCGTCCCACCTGCTCATCCTCACAGCGTGGTATCCCGGCCGTCGTCACGTCAGTCAGGGCGTCGAACGTATGTGCCTATGGTGGCGTGTCGTCGTCGGAGTACCGGGCACACGACCGGAGCGGTCGAGCGGTCGAGCGGTCAGAGGTCACGTTCCTGCTGGTCCAGGATCGCGACGGAGACGGCGACCGCCTGGGCCGGGTCGCCGGCCTCGATCGCGCGGAGCAGGGCCTCGTGGGAGGGGTCGGGCTCCAGGGCCGCCTGCTCCTGGTCTCGTACGCTGTCGCGCAGCGCGTCGCTCATGCTCCGGTAGAGGTCCCCGAGCAGGGCGTTGTGAGCCGCGTCCGCCACCAGCAGGTGGAAGTCCACGTCCGCGTCGGCGAAGCCGTCGAGATCGCCCGCGCGGCCGGCCGCGTCTCTGCGGGCCAGGGCCTGGCGCAT
Source organism: Nonomuraea maheshkhaliensis (assembly GCF_039529435.1). Taxonomy (NCBI): domain Bacteria; kingdom Bacillati; phylum Actinomycetota; class Actinomycetes; order Streptosporangiales; family Streptosporangiaceae; genus Nonomuraea; species Nonomuraea maheshkhaliensis. The sequence goes on along the minus strand of NZ_BAAAMU010000169.1, from coordinate 6,771 downwards.
CACGGTCAGGTCGGCCTCCGTGCGCCGGCCCGCCGCCAGCCGGGCGGCGACGAGGTCGAGGCCGCGCCGGACGTCGATGATGTCCATGGCGGCGGCGGTGTCGAGGCGGCGGCGCAGCGCGACCTGGGACTCGTCGGTCGCCGTCACGTAGGTGCCGTCGCCCTGGCGGGTGTGCAGCAGGCCCGCGTGGGCGAGGACCCGCACCGCCTCGCGTACCGACAGCCTGCTCATGCCCAGGCTCTCCGCGAGCCGGCTCTCCGAGGGGATCTTGGTGCCGACCGGCCACACCCCTTCGGCGATCTCCCTGCGGAGCTCGGCGATGGCGGCGTCCACGAGCGAGGTCCGAGCGACGTTACGCATGCACCCTCTCCTCAACGGCTGATCGGACATCCACCCTAGACGCTTCCCGGGCGGGCCCGGCGGCTCGGATCTTCATCGGGCCCGTGGCCGGGCCCGTGGCCGGGTTTCTCCACCGCCCTCACTACCGCCCTCACTACTGCGCTCACTACTGGGCCCTCTTGCCACGTGTCAGACCGTCTGAGAGATTGCGTTCTGGCTCCAGCACACCCTCACGGAGGTCACGCGTGTCACAATTACGCCCGGCCGTGTTCGCCGTCGCGCTCACCCTCGCGATAGCGACGCCGGCCCAGGCCGCCGCCGCTCCCGCGATCACCGTCAAGAACGGCCGGACACAGCCGGTCTTCTCCTACGCGGACGCCGTCCGCGAGCACGTGTACGTCGAGTCGACCGTCGACAGCGACCTCGACGGCAATCTCGACAAGGTCAGGGTGGACATCATCCGGCCCAAGGAGTCCGGTCCCAGACTCAGGGTGCCGGTGATCATCGACGAGAGCCCGTACTACGACAACTCGGGTCGTGGCAACGAGGGCGAGCGGAAGGTCTACGACGCCGCCGGAAATGTCACGAAATTTCCGCTCTTCTATGACAACTACTTCGTCCCTCGCGGCTACGCCGTCCTCAACGTCGACATGCTCGGCACCACCAGGTCCGAGGGCTGCCCCGACATCGGTGGCAAGGCCGACGTGCTGGGCGGCAAGGCCGTCATCGACTGGCTGAACGGCCGCGCCAAGGCCTTCAAGCCGGACGGCACCCCGGCCGTGGCCGACTGGACCACCGGCAAGTCCGCCATGATCGGCAAGTCGTACGACGGCACCCTCGCCAACGCCGTCGCCGCCACCGGCGTCAAGGGCCTGGAGACGATCGTCCCCATCTCGGCGATCAGCTCCTGGTACAAGTACCAGCGCTCGAACGGAGTCGTCTACAACTACGACTACGCCTCCTGGCTGGCGAACTACGTCGACACCGACCCCGAGGACAAGTGCCGGCCGGTACGCGACAAGATGGACGCCGAGGACGGCGACGACACCGGCGACTACAACGGGTTCTGGGCCGAGCGCGACTACATCAAGGGCCTGCTCGGCGACGTCTCCAAGGTCAGGGCCAGCGTCTTCGTCATCCACACGGTCAACGACCTCAACGTCAAGCCCGACAACTTCTCCACCTGGTGGAAGGCTCTGGCCGACAGGAACGTGCCGCGCAAGATCTGGGTCGGCCAGACCCAGCACGTGGACCCGTTCGACTTCGAGGGCCGCAGGGACCTGTGGGTGGACACGCTGCACCGCTGGTTCGACCGCTGGCTGCACGGCGTGCGCAACGGCATCACGAACGAGCCGCGCGCGGACGTCGAGATCGGCCCGGCGCAGTGGATCACGCAGCGCGACTGGCCGGCCCCGTACGCGCTCAAGGCGTCGCTGCGCCCCTCGGCCGACGGCTCGCTCGGCCTGCGCCCCGCCGCCAGGAACAGCACCGCCACGTTCACCGACGTCGCCATGAGCGAGACCGACATGGTGGCCGAGGTGGGCCAGCCGCACCCGGGGCGGGTGGCGTTCACCACCGGTGAGTTGCCGCTGAGCCTGCGCCTGTCCGGCACGCCCACCGCCGACCTGCGGGTCAAGCTGGACAAGCCGGCCTCCAACCTGACCGCGCTCCTGGTGGACTTCGGCGACGACACCCGCGTCGACTGGCGCCGTGGCCAGGGCATCACCACGCTCACCGAGGAGGACTGCCACGGCGAGAGCACCGCGGACGACGACGCCTGCTACCGCAAGGTCGTCACCAACGTGGCCACCCGCCCGCTGGAGATCGTCGCCCGCGGCTGGATCGACGTGCGCAACCGCGACTCGCTCAGCCAGGGCACGCCGCTGCCTCCTGGCACGTACGGGACCGTCAAGTGGCTGACCCTGCCGCAGGACTACACCTTCAAGAAGGGCCACAGGATCGGCCTGGTGGTGGCCGGCACCGACTCGACGTACACCTCCGAGACCGGCACGGGGGCGAACGTCACCGTCGACCTGGCCAGGAGCAGCGTGACCGTGCCGTTCGTGCTCGGCACGCCGCTGCCCGACGTGCCCAAGGACACCTCCAGGTTCCGCGGGCCGGAGAAGCTGGACCTGCCCGAGCCTGAGCCCGGGTTCCACTTCTTCTAGAACACCGGCGCAAAACACCGGCGCGGGGCAGGGGCCGTCAAAGGTCCCTGCCCACGCGGGCCGCATCAGCAGTCGCGCCAGTGGGCCCCGTCGCGGGCGTCGAGCGTCAGCACGCCGTCCCCGCCCTCGACCGTCCAGGACAGCTTCAGGCGCAGCGTGCCCCCACCGGCGGTGGTCCCGCCGGTGTGGCGGCCGTCGCCGCTGGTCCTGCCCGCCCACCTGACCACGATCTCCCCGCGCCGTACGACGGACTCGTCCTCGCAGCGCGCCCCGGCCGTCTCCTTGATCCGGAACCGGTTCCCCGACACGGCGATGCCGTCCGTGCCCGTAGCGGACACGATCTCGCACCGGCCGGTGCACGCCAGCGCGAACGACCCGGTACGCCCCTGCCCCAGCGACACCGAGGCCGGCGACAACCGGGCCGCCGGCGGATCCGGCCTGGGCAGCGCGGACTTCCTGGGCACCGCCTTCAGCGCCGACCCGGCGGTGCTCTCCTGCGAGCCGCCGGCCGCGTTGCCCGTGGTGACCTCGGCCACCCACCGCGAGGGCTCCTCCAGCAGCACGCTCGTCTGCGCCGCGGCCTTGGTGAGCGTGGCCGGGTGCTCGCGGGCGTTCATGACGGCCCAGATCAGGCCCGCCGCCAGCAGGCCCACGCCGAGGATCAGCCCCAGCCTGGCCACGGCCCTGATCGGCGTGCCCTGGTCGGGATCGTCGTCCTCGGGCTTGTCCCGCCAGTACTCCTGCCATTGCCCGGGGTCGTTCCCCGCGCCTCCGCCGCCCGTCAGCCGTTCCGCGCCGGACAGGGTGATGCCGCCGTAGCGGATGACGGCGCTGTCGTGGTGCACGCCGTTGCTCTCGCCCTTGACGACGCTCTTGACGACGGGGGTGTAGACGAGCTTGTCGCCGTTCGCGCCGCCGCGGAAGGCCCTGGTACGGCTCGGCGGCGTGAACGGATGCCGCCCGCGCACGGCGGGCGCGACGGGGTGCTCCTGGTCGGCGGCGGCCGCGCCCGCCCCCGACCAGGGCTTTCCCTGGGTCGCCGCCGTGGGGTCGGCGACCGGGGTAGGTGGCGTGACCTCAGCGACCGGTGGAGCCGGCGACGAGGAGCCGGTCTCGACCAGTGTGCGGGCCTGCACAGGAAAGCCGTCGGCCCGCCAGAGTGGCCCCTCGCCGGGCAGAGGCTGCGCTGACGCCAGCCGGTTGGGCAGTGTGCCGGGCAGTGCCGCGATCGGCAGGCGGCGCAGCAGCGCCGCGGCCGTCATGGTCCTGGGCGCGGCCCGGCAGGTCGCGCAGGACTGGATGTGGCGGCCGATCCTGGCCCTGGCCCGCCGGCCGGGGGCCGTGACCCACTCGCCCACCCGTGCGGTCAGGTCGGGGCAGCCGTCACGGGAGCGCGCCGCGACGATCGCGGCGAACCACTCCTCCAGCCCGGCCGCGGCCCGCTCGACTATGGCGCGCACCTCGGCCTCGGGCAGCTCGAAGAGCGCGCTGAGCTCCGGGTCGGCCAGGCCGTGCCGTACGGACAGGTCGAGCAGCTCGCGCTGCGGCCGATCCAGGGACAGCAGCGCCTCGGGCAGCAGCTCCGACATGCGGCCGGGGCGCGACCACGAGCCGATGCTGGCCGGCTTGGCCACGACCGCCCGATGGGCCCTGGCCACCGCGTACAGCCAGGGCCGGCGCAGGGCCGGATCGACCACCCGGTCCGCGTACAGGTGCGCCGTCATGACGGCGCCCGCCACCGCCTGCTCGGCGTCGCCGGCGGCGAGCTCGGTGCGGCAGTAGTCGTAGAGGCGGGCTCCGTGCTTGTCGCACAGGTCGCGGATGGCCTGGCGGGCGTCGTCGGACAGGGTTCGCCACATCCGGTGTCACCTCCTCCTTTCGGTACGCGGACTGGTGTGTGCTCTCGGTCGTCAGGTCCTCCCGGCCGGTTTCGGCGCGATGTCCAGCAGTGACGCCTGCGCCAGGTAGGCGCGGGTGGCGTCGGGATCGCCGGCGATGGCCCGCAGCCCGGCCATGGCCGCCGCGAGCCTGGCGCTGTCGTGCTCGCGCACGCCCGCCAGGCGCGTCTCGCCGCGCGGGACCACCCGGTGCAGCAGCACCGAGCGGCGCCGCCAGGCCCACGCCTCCAGCGCGGCGGGCTGCGCGTAGCCGCCGATCACGGCCGCGATGACCTGGGCGGCCTCGGCGGCGTCGTGGATGCCGGCGTTCATGTTCAGCCCGCCGATCGTGGACGTCAGGTGCGCGGCGTCGCCCACGAACAGCACCCGCCCGCACCGGTACGACGTCAGCACCCCTCTCGACAGCCCGAACCGGTCGGCGCCGGTCACCCTGATCGGCTCGCTGGCGCCCGGCAGGGCCCGGCGGACCAGCAGGGACAGGTTCGACGGCGACAGCGGCTCGTGCGCCTCGCAGGGGATCTTGAAGATGATCCGCCAGTGGTCGGGCAGCCCGAGCAGGGTGCACGACTGCTGCACGTCACGTACGTACGTCAGCGGCGCCAGGCTCGGCAGCAGCCGGTCGAGCGGCGAGTCGGTGAACACCCGCAGCGCCTGCGTGGGACAGGTGGAGCGGGGGAAGGACAGCCCCAGCGAGCCGCGCACGGTGCTGTGGGCGCCGTCGGCGGCGATCATGTACCGGGCCCGCGTCCAGGTGTGGCCGACGCGGACCCGGATCCCTGTGCCGCCCTCGGCGACGCCGTCCACCTGCGTGCCGAACCGCACGTCCACGTCCGGGTAGACGTTCAGCGCCTCCAGCAGCAGCGCGGTGAGCGCGGATTGATCGGCGTGGATCCTGAACGGATGCCGGGTCAGGCCGTCCAGCCGGTTCATGCCCATCTCGGCGAGCACGATCCCGGACCGGTCGCGCCACTGCACCCGGTCCACGACGCGCCCGCCGGCCACGAGCCGGGAGGCCACGCCTAATGAGTCGAGCAGGTCGAGCGTGGCGGGGTGAAACGTGCATGCGCGTGCCTGCCTGGGCAGTTCGTTCTCCCGCTCCAGCACGGTGACCGGGATCCCGGCCCTGGCCAGGGAGAGCGCGGCCGTCAGCCCGGCGGGACCGGCTCCGGCCACGATGACGCCGTTCATGCCGTGCGCCTCCCCTGCGAAGCCATGGGGCGGCGGTAGGGCACCCGGCTGAGCTTCACGTGCCGGCCGACCGCGTGGGACAGTGCCCACCAGGCGGTGCAGAGGTTGGAGGTGAGCAGGGTCCTGTCATTGCCGTCGGCCAGAGGGCCGAGCACGGACAGCGTGCCCAGTCCTGTGCCGGTGAACAGCAGCGCCGCGTCGGGCGGCGGTTCCGCCAGCTCGACCTGGGTGATCAGTTCGTCGGGGGTGACCGCGTAGGAGGAGTAGCCCTCGCGGGCGCGTACCTGGATGATCTGGGTGACGTTCATGCCGGCCGTCTTCCAGAACCGTTCGGCCAGCTCCGTCACCCACGGCTCGTGCGGTGAGATCAGCACGATGTCGTGGACCATCACGTGGTCCATCGCCTCGCGCGTGGCCAGCGTGGCCGAGGCGAACGGCACCCCGGTCGCCGCCGTCAGCCGGTCGCACTGCTCCTTGTCCCCGTCGGGGCCGAGCAGGTATCGGGGCTCGCTGCAGGCCATGACCATCGCGTCCAGCCGCAGGCCGTCGAAGGCGTTGACCATGGAGGGCAGGTCCGCGTTGTAGCTTTCGAGCCGGTCTGCCATGGGCAGCCCTGGCCGTACGGGGAAGCGGGCGACGTGCATGTCCGCACGCGAGCCGAGCAGGCGGGTCAGCTCGGGTTCCGCTGACGGGTTCGCCGGCGCCACGACGACGCCGACCCTGCCGCGGCTCACGGGATGCCCCGGGCGGGTGCGCATGGATGTCCTCCTGTGCGGGAAGGCGGGCAGTGCTGGAAAGGCTGGAAGACGATCAAGGTCAGGACGCGCGGTGCCGCAGCGCCTGGTCGATCTCGGTGATGGCCTCGACGGACACCTGCCGGATGCGCCGCAGCCGGTGCACGGTGCGCGCGGGCCCGGCGGGCGGCGGTTCGGCGACCTGGTCCTCGCCCCAGGCCGGTGGTGGCGCGCCGGGCCGTACGCCCCGCGCGTGCACTTCGTGTGGTCGTGACCTGGGCACTTCGTCGGTGATCATGATGGCTCCCGGTGGTCTCTGGTGGACGGGAAGGAGTGTTCGGAGGCGGCCGGCCGCTGCTCACGTCCCGACGCCACGGCGACCCGCACCTGCGCCGTGGCGGCGAGCGGAACTGCGGCCGGCGGCGCGGCCTGCCGCGGCCGGGG
>NZ_BAAAMU010000168.1:5901-20822 GCF_039529435.1 Nonomuraea maheshkhaliensis | reverse complement strand
GCCCCTGCGTGAGCGGAAGCAGGACGTCGGCCGGTCGCTGCGCCGCCTCACCGAGCTGGCCGACCGGCACGCCCTGCCCGCCGCGCCGCCCGCGCTGGACAACCTGGAGGAGGCGCTGCGCGCCGCCGAGACGACCGGCACCGTCTGGCACGACCGCCGCGCCGACGCCCGCGCCGACCGGGAACGCGCCGAGCAGGCGGAGGCGACGGCCGGCGAGTACGAGCGCCTCGCCGTCCAGGCCGTCGAACGGGCCGAGGAGGCCGCCGCCGCCGCGGTGGTGCTGGCCGAACGGCTGACCGCCGTCGAGTCCGCGATCAAGCCGGGCATCGATCGCGAAGACGGGCCCGCGCACGCCCACGTCCTGGAACGGCTGCGTGAGGCTCAAAGCGCCCACCAGGCGTGCCGCCGACTGATCAAGTCGATCAACGACGGCCTGGCGAAGCTGAACGCCGAGCTCGGCCGGCTCAGGGGCGAGCTCGGCACCGCCGAGGAGCGGCACGCCGAGGCCAGGCGGGCGCGTGACGAGGTGTCCAGGCGCTTCCGCCGCCTGGCGGCCGGGCACCTGCCGGCCGACGCGGGAGTGACGATCGAGCTGGCGCCGGAGGCCGGGACGCGGGCCGTGCTGGAGGCGGCCAGGGCCGTGGCACGGGAGCTGGCGGCGGTCCCGTACGAGCACAAGCAGGTCAGGGAGGCCGAGGCGCGGCTGCAGGACGCCTTCCACCACGCCAGGGAGATCCTGGCCGGCCGCGCGGACCTGGAGCTGGCGCCGGACGAGGACGTGCGGGTGCTCACCGCCACCGTCAACGGCGTGCGGGCGGGCGCCGCCGCGCTCAGCCAGGCGCTGCGCGAGGAGCGCGACGAGCGGCGCACCGACATCACGGAGGCCGAGCGGGACCTGTTCGACCGCACGCTGGCCGGCGACACGCGGCGGCACCTCGCCGACCGGATCAGGCAGGCGACGGCGCTGGTCGAGAGCATGAACCAGCGTCTCGAACGCGTCCGCACCGCCTCCCGGGTGGCGGTGCGGCTGGTGTGGCAGGTGGACCCCACCCAGGCGCCCGGCACCCGTGCCGCCCGCGACCTGCTGCTGCGCGACCCCGCCGGGCTGAGCGAGGCCGACAAGGAGGCTCTGTACGTCTTCTTCATGGACCGCGTGGAGGAGGCGCGGGCCGACGACTCCTCGGCGAGCTGGGAGGACCAGCTGATGAGGGTGCTCGACTACACGGCCTGGCACCGCTTCGTGGTCCGGCTCGACCGAGGGGACGGGCAGGGCTGGCAGGAGCTGACCAGGAAGCTGCACGGGGCGTTGTCGGGCGGGGAGAAGGCGATCGCGCTGCACCTGCCGCTGTTCGCCGCCGTGGCCGCGCATTATCAGACCGATCCGGGGTGCCCGCGGTTCATCCTGCTGGACGAGGTGTTCGTCGGGGTGGACAGGACGAACCGGGGGCAGGTGTTCGACCTGCTGGTGGACCTCGGGCTGGATCTGGTGCTCACCTCCGACCACGAGTGGTGCGAATACCGGGAGCTGGACGGGATCGCGATCCACCAGCTCATCACGGGCGACGGCGACGACGCGGTGACGACGGCCCGTTTCGTCTGGAACGGCTACCGCACGGTCCCCGGCGACTGACGTCCGGTGAGCTGGTCGCGCCAGGGCGGGTCGGCGCCGGGGACCGAGCACGTCAGTGCCGCCACCTCCGCCGCGAACGTGGCCGCCGCCACGGCGGTCTCCAGGTCGAGGGCGTCGAGGCGGCCCCCCAGTAAGCCCCTGCCCTCCAGGTCGTGCAGCAGCCCAGCGGTGAACGCGTCACCCGCCCCGACCGTGTCCACGACCCGCACCCGCGGCGCCGGCACCTCGGCGCGCTCGCCGTCCAGGGACACCAGGGCGCCCTCCGCGCCCTTGGTGACGACGACGAGGCGGGCGCCTGCGGCGTGCCAGGTGTCGCAGGCGCGCTCGTACGGCACGCCGGGCAGCAGGAAGTCGACGTCGTCGGCGCTGAGCTTGAGGATGTCGCTCCACGCGCACCAGCGCTCCACCCGGTAGTCGTCCCTGGTGGCGAAGCCGGGGCGGACGTTGGGGTCGATCGAGACCGTGGCACGGGCGCGCGCGCCGTGGGCGAACTCCTCCACCGCCTCCCCGCCGGGCCGCCTGACCAGCGCGAGCGAGCCGGTGTGCAGGCAGGAGGCCGGGCCGAGACGGTCATCGCCCAGCTCGCCGGGGGTCCAGCCCCAGTCGGCGGTGCCGTCGGCGTAGAAGGTGTAGACGGCGTGGCCCTCGGCGTCGAGCGCGGCGACCGCCAGCGTGCTCAGCTCCCCGGCCGCGACGGACGCCGACAGGTCCACTCCGGACGAGGTCAGGTGCGCCCGGAACAGGTCGCCGAAGACGTCATGAGAGATCCGGCCCAGGAACCGGGCGGCGGTGCCCAGCCGCGCCAGCGCCACCGCCGTGTTCGCCGGCCCGCCCCCAGGCAGCACCCGCAACGCCATCCCGTCCGCCGGCGGGGCGGTGGGGCGGTCGGTGAAGGCGTCGGCGACGCACTCGCCCAGGACAGCGATCATGGTGCGGCCTGCCTCTCGCCGCCTGTTGCCGATTCGTTACGGCACCAGGGCATTGACGTTTCCCGGATCGAAGCTCATCATCGCAGCACAGCCGATGTCAACGATGACATATGTCAACGATGACATCGAATCCACCCTGTTAGGAACCGCAATGAACGCGAAGCTTCCTGCCGGAATTCTGGTCACCGTGCTGCTCGTCGCCGGCTGCGGCGGCGGCGGAGGAGGGGGTACGCAGAGTGCCTCCGCCACCAAGGTCGGCCTGATCACCAAGACCGAGACCAACCCGTTCTTCGTCAAGATGAAGGAAGGCGCGCAGAAGGCCGCCCAGGCCGGCGGCCTGGAGCTGATGAGCGCCGCGGGCAAGTTCGACGGCGACAACGCCAGCCAGATCACCGCGATCGAGAACATGGTCGCCGCCGGGGTGAAGGGCATCCTCATCACCCCGAGCGACACCAAGGCCATCGTCCCGGCGATCAAGAAGGCGCGCGACGCGGGCGTGCTCGTGATCGCCCTCGACACCCCCACCGAGCCGCAGGACGCCACCGACGCGCTGTTCGCCACCGACAACTTCAAGGCCGGCGAGCTGATCGGCCAGTACGCCAAGGCCGCCATGGCCGGCAAACCCGCCAAGATCGCCACCCTCGACCTGGCCCCCGGCATCACCGTCGGCCAGCTCAGGCACGACGGCTTCCTCAAGGGATTCGGCGTGCAGGAGGGCGACCCGTCGATCGTCTGCTCTCAAGACACCCGCGGCGACCAGGCCAAGGGCCAGACCGCCATGGAGAACTGCCTGCAGAAGGCCCCCGACATCAACCTCGTCTACACCATCAACGAGCCGGCCGCGCTCGGCGCCCACACCGCGCTGAAGGCCAAGGGCCGCGACAAGGACGTGCTCGTCGTCTCCGTGGACGGCGGCTGCACCGGCGTCAAGGCCGTGCAGTCCGGCCAGATCGCCGCCACCAGCCAGCAGTACCCGCTCAAGATGGCCGAGGAAGGCGTCAAGGCCGTGGCCGCGTTCGCCAAGGGCGGTCAGAAGGCCAGCGGCTACACCGACACCGGCGTCACGCTCATCACCGACAAGGCCGTCTCCGGCGTCGAGGCCAAGGACACCGCCTTCGGCCTGGCCAACTGCTGGGGCTGAGCATGGCAGTGACGCAAGCAACGCTGCCGCGCCGCCTGGTCGCCACCCCCGTCGCCGGGCCGCTGGTGGCGCTCCTGCTGGCCTGTCTGTTCTTCGGGGTCAACAGCGGCCAGTTCTTCACCGGGCCCAACTTCTCGCTGATCATCCAGCAGGTCATGGTGGTCGGCACGCTGGCCATCGGGCAGACCCTGATCATCCTGACCGCGGGCATCGACCTCGCCTGCGGCGCGATCATGGCCTTCGGCGGCATCGTGATGACCAAGCTGGCCGTGGACTCCGGCCTGCCGCCGGTGCTCGCGCTGGCCGCCGGGCTCGCCGTGTGCGCCGGGTTCGGGCTGGTCAACGGGCTGCTGGTGACGCGGATCTCGCTGCCGCCGTTCATCGTGACGCTGGGCATGCTGAACGTCGTCTTCGCCCTGACGCACATCTACTCCAACGAGCAGACGGTGACCGAGCTGCCCGCGCTGCTGACGGTGCTCGGGCAGACGTTCCAGCTCGGCCAGACGAACGTCACCTACGGCTCGCTGCTGACGATCCTGCTGTTCGTGCTGTTCGCGTACCTGCTCGGCTCCACCGCGTGGGGCCGGCACGTGTACGCGCTGGGCAACAGCCCGGAGGTGGCCCGCCTGACCGGCATCAGGACCGGCCGCCTGACCGTCGGCGTCTACACGGTGGCCGGCCTCGTCTACGGCATCGCCGCCCTGCTCCTGGTCAGCCGCACCGGCGTCGGCGACCCCCAGGCGGGCCAGACCGACAACCTGGACAGCATCACCGCGGTCGTGCTCGGCGGCACCAGCCTGTTCGGCGGCCGGGGCCTGGTCCTGGGGACGCTCGTGGGGGCGCTCATCGTGGGGGTCTTCCGCAACGGGTTGCAGCTCATGGGCGTACCGTCGATCTATCAGACGCTCATCACGGGCGTCCTGGTGATCCTCGCCGTCACCGTCGACCAGCTCTCCCGCAGGAGGAACCGATGACGAGCCCCCGTACGCCGGTCCTCCAGGCACGTGGCCTGGTCAAGCGCTACGGCCACGTCACCGCCCTCGACGGCGCGGACTTCGACCTCATGCCCGGCGAGGTGCTGGCGGTCATCGGCGACAACGGCGCCGGCAAGACCAGCCTGATCAAGGCGCTGACCGGCGCGCTGCAGCCCGCCTCCGGCGAGATCCTGCTGGACGGCGAGCCGGTGCGCTTCCGCGACCCCCTCGACGCGCGCCGGCACGGCATCGAGACCGTCTACCAGGACCTGGCCATCGCGGCCTCGCTCGACATCGCGACGAACATGTTCCTGGGCCGCGAGGTGCGCAAACCCGGCCTGCTCGGCACGGTCTTCCGCATGCTCGACAAGAAGCGCATGCGGGAGGAGTCGGCCCGGCACATGGCCGAGCTCAAGATCGGCCTGCGCTCGCTCACCCAGCCGGTCGAGTCGCTGTCCGGCGGGCAGCGCCAGGGCGTGGCCGTGGCCAGGGCGGTCGCGTGGGCCACGAACGTCGTCGTCATGGACGAGCCCACGGCGGCGCTCGGCGTCAAGGAGTCCGGCCAGGTGCTCGACCTCATCCGGCAGGTCCGCGACCGGGGCACCCCCGTGGTGCTGATCAGCCACAACATGCCGCACGTGTTCGAGATCGCCGACCGCGTCCACGTCCAGCGGCTGGGCCGCAGGGTCGCCGAGCTCAGCCCGCGCGACCACAGCATGGCCGAGGTGGTGGCCATCATGACCGGCGCGCTGCAGTTGTCGGACGGGAAGTCCGTGGTCGCCGACGAGGACGCGGCGAAGGCGATCGGCCTGTAACGGGACCTGGGATGAGCCGAATGCGGCGTCCGACGATGACAGACGTGGCACGCGAGGTCGGAGTCACCGCCAAGACCGTCTCCCGGGTGCTCAACGACGAGGGCCCGGTCGCCGTGGAGACGCGCGAGCGCGTGCTGGCGGCGGTCAGGCGGCTCGGATACCAGCCCAACCTGATGGCCCGCAACACCCGGGTGGGCGCGCGCGACGCCGCGATCGGCCTGGTCATCCCCGAGATGGGCAACCCGTTCTTCGGCACGGTCGCGGGCGGCGTCGAGAGCGCCGTACGCGCCCGCGGGCTCACGCTCATCGTCGGCTCCTCCGACGAGACGGCCGGGCTGGAGCAGTCGCTGATCGCCACGTTCCTGGCCCGCCGGGTGAGCGCCCTCATGGTCGTTCCCGCCGCCGGCGGCGACCACCGCCACCTGCGCTTAGAACGGGTCGCCGGGCTGCCGATCGTCTTCCTCGACCGGCCGGCCGTCAGCCTGACCGCGGACTGCGTGGTCAGCGCCAACCGGGAGGGCTCCAGGGCAGGGGTCGCCCACCTGATCGCGCACGGCCACCGCAGGATCGGCTTCGTCGGCGACGTGCCCGCCACCCTCTACACCCGCCGCGAGCGCCTCCAGGGCTACCGCGACGCACTGGAGGCGGCCGGCCTGCCGTTCGACCGGTCGCTCGTGGACACCGGGCACGACATGGAGGCCGCGGCCCGCGCCACCCTCCGGCTGCTGGCCCTGGCCGACCCGCCGACCGCGTTGTTCGCCGGCAACAACTTCGCCTCCATGGGGGCGGTGCTGGCGCTGGCCAGGGCCGGGCGCAAGGACGTCGCGCTGGTCGGCTTCGACGATCTGCCGCTGGCCGAGGTCCTGGACCCGCCGCTGACGGTGGTGGCCCAGGACCCGGCGGCGGTGGGGGCCGCGGCGGCGGAGCTGGTGCTGTCCCGGCTGGACGGCGACCGCTCCCGCGCCCGGCGCGTGATCGTCCCCACCCGCCTGCTCGCCCGCGGCTCCGGCGAACAACCGCCCCCGGGCCCGCTCCGCCCGCCGTAGAGGTGTGTGCGGGATCGGGATGAGCGAGCCTCGACGTGACACCCGCCTGGGACGACCCGCCGCCTTCTGGGCCGCAGGCCGGGGGATCAGGTGCAGGTGTAGGCGGCCGGGAGCTGGGTGTCGCCGGCCGGGCGGGTGGCCTGGAGGCCGAAGGTGGTGCTCTGGCCTGGGGCGAGGGCCCCGTTGTGCGCGGTGTTCCTGGCCGTGACGTTCTGGCCGGACGTGGTCAGGACGGCGTTCCACGAGCCGGTGACCGTGTGACCCGCGGGCAGCGTGAACGTCACCGTCCACCCCGTCGTCGCAGCCGTGCCCGTGTTGGTGACCGTGACCGGCTGCACGACGTAGCCCGTGCCCCACTGGGACTGGACGGACGCCGTCGCCGTGCACCCGCCCGAGCCGCCGCCGGTGGTGGTGGTCGCCGTGACCGTGGCGGAGACCGGCGACACGTTGCCGGCCGCGTCGCGGGCCCGGACCTGGTAGCGGTAAGAGGTGCCCGCGCTCAGCCCCGTGTCCGTATGTGAGGTGGTCGCCGGGGTGCCGGCCTGGGTGAAGGCGCCGCCGGACGTGCCGGGCGCGCGCAGCACGTCGTAGCCGGTCACGCCCACGTCGTCGGTGGCGGCGGCCCAGGTCAGGGTGGCCGTGGTGGCGGTCGTGCCGGTGACGGTCAGGTTGCCGGGCGCGGTGGGAGCGGCGGTGTCGGAGCCGCCGGCGGCCGGTGGGACGCGGATGATCCGGTCGTCCTGGGCGACCGGGCTGCCCCGGCCGTCACGGTTGCTGGTCGCCACCCAGAGCCAGCCGTCGGGCCCGGCCGCGACCGCGCGCAGCCGGCCGTACGCGGAGGTGAACTCGGCCTGCGGCGTTCCCGGCGTGCCCGCGCCGGACAGCGGCACCGTCCACAGGCGCTGACCGCGCAGGGCCGCCGCGAACAGCGTGTCGTTCGCGTACGCGAGCCCGCTGGGCGAGGCCTGCGCGGTCGGCCAGGTGAGGATCGGGCGGCGGAAGGAGGCGTTGCCGCAGTCGCCCTCGCACGTGGGCCAGCCGTAGTTTCCGCCCGCGACGATCTGGTTGATCTCGTCCCAGGTGTTCTGGCCGAACTCGGTGGCGTACATCCGGCCCTGCGCGTCCCAGGCCAGGCCCTGCACGTTGCGGTGGCCGTAGCTCCAGACGCGGGAGCCGGGGAACGGATTGTCCGACGGGACGCCGCCGGTGGGCGTCAGGCGCAGGATCTTCCCGGCCGGGCTGTTCAGGTTCTGGGCGTTGGCGGTGTTGCCGGCGTCGCCGGTGCCGATATACAGCATGCCGTCGGGGCCGAACGCGATGCGGCCGCCGTCGTGGATCGCCGCGCTCGGCACCCCGGAGAAGAGCACCGTCTGGGTCTGCGGGGCGCTCAGCTGGAACCTGATCAGGCGGTTGTCCCCGCCGGTGCTGGTGAAGTACGCGTACACCCAACCGTCCTGCGCGTAGGCGGGGGAGACCGCGAGGCCGAGCAGCCCGCTCTCGCCCGACGCGCTGACCCCGCTGACCGTGGCGACGGCGGCGGGCGCCTGGCCGGGACGCACGCGCATGACGCGCCCGGTGTTCCGTTCGGAGACGAGCGCGCTGCCGTCGGGCAGGAACGCCATCGCCCAGGGCACCTGGAGACCGGTGACGGACACCTCCGCCCTGGAGAAGTCGAAGCCGCCCTGGGCGTGGGCGGCCGGGACGCCGATGCCCAATGCGAGCAGCATCAGGATCAGGGCCGGAACGACTCTCGCGCGCATGACGGACTCCTTGACCAGGCCACCGGGTGCGGGTGTCAACACCGTGATGCCAGCACCGTAGGCAGACCGGCCACCGGATCACAATCCGCCTGGCCGCCCGCTATCGGGGGCTTCCGGCGATCTGCGGTGATCCGCGGCGGTGACCCGCGGCCCGGTGAAACTTTCACCCCCGAGAGCGCCGAGGTCACGGCCCAGGCCGTCAGGGGTGCTTCCCGCCTGGACATGAGCGATCGCTCATGGCGCACGCGTGGTCCGGTATTGGTGCTCAGGCCGGGACGTCGCATAGTTGAGGCCATGGATCGACCTCTGCGCGTCGCGGTCATCGGCGACCGCGACCCCGCCGCCCCCACGCACGTGGCCACCGACGACGCGCTGCGGCACACCGCCGCGCACCTCGGCATCGAGGTGGACGTCCACTGGGTGGCCACCGCATCGCTCGAATCCGACCTGGCCGAGGTCGAGACCGCCGACGTGTTGTGGTGCGCGCCCGGCAGCCCGTACCGCAGCCTGCGCGGCGCCCTCGCCGCACTCCGGCACGGCCGCGAGCACGGCGTGCCCACCCTGGGGACGTGCGGCGGCTGCCAGCACATGATCATCGAGTACGCCCGCCACGCGCTCGGCTACCAGGACGCCCAGCACGCGGAGTACGACCCGTACGCCTCCTCCCTCTTCGTGTCCGAACTGACCTGCTCGCTGGCCGGCAAGACCATGCCCGTCACCTTGACTCCCGGCACCCGGGTGGCCGCACTGTACGGACGTACCGACGTCGAAGAGAACTACTACTGCAACTTCGGTCTCGACCCCAGCCGGCAGGAGACCCTGCACGACGGCGGCTTCTCCGTCACCGGGGTGGACGGCGACGGCGAGGCCAGGGTGCTGGAGATCCCCGGGCATCCCTTCTACCTGGCCACCCTGTTCGTGCCGCAGACCCGCTCGCGCCCCGAGGCCCCGCACCCGCTGATCGTCGGCCTGCTGCGCGCGGCGCTATGACCTTCACCCAGCTGAGGATCCTTCAGGCGGTCGCACGCACCGGCAACATGACCCGCGCCGCCGAGGAACTGGCCACCACGCAGTCCGCCGTCAGCCACGCGCTGCGCGCCCTGGAGAGCGAGCTCGGGGTCGCCCTGCTGGTGCGGGGCAACCACGGGGTGAGCCTGACGGCGGCCGGGCGTGCCGTGTGCCGCCGCGCCACCCTCATCCTCACCCAGGTGGAGGCGCTGGAGCAGGAGGTGGCCGCGGCCAGGAAGCATGAGCGTGGCAGCCTGCGCGTCGGTGCCATCCCCAGCGCCGGCGTCCGGCTGCTGCCGCCGATCCTGCGCCGGTTCGAGGACGCGCATCCGCATGTGCGGCTCACGGTGATGGAAGGCGCGGACGACGAGGTGCTGGAGTGGCTCGAAACGGGGGCGGCGGACATCGTGACCGTGTCGGCCGGGGTGTCGGCCGGGGTGTCGGCCGGGGTGTCGGCCGGGACGGGGGGCGCACAGGCCACCACCCCGGCCGACACGGCCGCGCTCCCAGCGGGGTCGACGGCGCGGCCACTCGCCACCGACCGCATGCTGGCCGTCCTGTCCAGCGGTCACGAACTGGGCGTCCGCGACTCGGTATCGGTGGCCGAACTGTCCCGGCAGCCGTTCATCATGTCCACGGGCGGCTGTGAGCCTCTGATCACGGCACTCGCGCGGGCGGCGGGGGCGAGCCTGAAGTGCCACTACCGGGTGCGTGACACCAACAGCATTCTCGCCATGGTCGCCGAGGGGCTCGGGGTGAGCATCGTCCCCGAACTGTCGCTGCCCGCCCATCGCCCGGGTGTGCACGCGATCCCGCTGGACCCGGCCGCTGAGCGCACCGTCCTTCTCGCCCTGCCCGCCAACCCGCTCCCCACGGCCACCGCCTTCGCCGAACTGGCCATGGCCCTCACACCTCGACCCGGCCGGACTGAAGGGAGGGGTCCTGGCAGACGATTCGCGGTCCAGGAGTGACACCGCCGCGGGGGAGCGGACCGGGCCGGGGACGGCGCCGGTGGGGTCAGGAGTCGCGCAGGCCGGCGAACAGGTCTTCCTCGTGGCCAGGGGCGTCGACCTTGCTCAGCACCCGCTCGAACGCCTCGTGCGAGAACGCCTGCATCCGCGCCTCGTCGGGCATGCGCAGCAGGAAGATGTTGTCGCCCTGGCTCTCGTGCGCCTGCAGCGCCTTGATCTTGCGCTCGACGTAGGGGGTGACGTCGACGACGCTCGTCACGCGCTCGTCGGGGGTGCCGAAGTCGGCGGAGGGGTCGAAGTCGCCGACGTCGACGCCGCTCTCCTTCATCATCTCGAACATGCGCAGGATCGCCGACCTGGGGATGGCGGTGTAGTAGAGCTTGTCGGGGATGCCGCTGCGCTCGGTGGCGGCGACCGTGACGCGGTGGGTCTGGACGTGGTCGGGGTGACCGTAGCCGCCACCGCCGGTCTCGTCGTAGGTGACCACGACCTGGGGCCGGTAGTGCTCCATCAGCTCGGCCAGCCGGGCCGCGGCGGTCTCCACGGGGACGTTGGCGAAGGCGTCGGGATGGCCGTTGGCCTCCCAGCCCTCCATGCCCGAGTCACGGTAGCCGAGCAGCTCCAGGTGCTCGACGGCCAGGTGGCCCACGGACTCGCGCAGCTCCTCCAGCCGCTTCGCGGCCACCGCCGCGTCGTCGTGGCCGGGCTCGCCCGGCTTGACGCCGTTCTGGTCGTCGCCCTGCTCACCGTTGGTGCAGGTGACCAGGACGGTGCGCACGCCCTCTTCGGCGTAGCGGGCCAGGATGCCGCCCGTGGTCAGGCATTCGTCGTCGGGGTGGGCGTGCACGACCATCAGGGTGAGTTGCCGGTTCATGTCCGGAAACACTACTCGCCGGGTCCGACAAGCGAGCGCCCGCCCGCCGCGAGCACTGGTCAGGGGGTCGGTGAGCGCTACTCGGGGGATCCGGCGATCCGGCGCCCGCCCGCCGCGAGGTCCCGCGCCCGCGTGCGCGCCACGGCCGCCGCCGCGCCGTCGCCGATCGTGTCGGCCAGCGCCGCCTGCTTGAGCCAGTTGTACGGGCTGCACGGCCGCACGCTGATCCGTTCGCTCACCAGCACCCTGGCCACGTCGCGCCGCCCCGCCCGCAGGGCCGCCTCCAGCAGCGTGCGCTGCACGGCGTCGCGCTGCGCGTGGCTGCCGCCGAACTCGTTGACCCGGTGCCTGATCGGATGGAGCAGCTCCACCACCGCCTCGTAGTCGCCCCGCCCGAACGCCACGATCGCCCGGCACACCGGCAG
Source organism: Nonomuraea maheshkhaliensis (assembly GCF_039529435.1). Lineage (NCBI taxonomy): Bacteria > Bacillati > Actinomycetota > Actinomycetes > Streptosporangiales > Streptosporangiaceae > Nonomuraea > Nonomuraea maheshkhaliensis. The sequence continues at coordinate 9,249 of NZ_BAAAMU010000168.1, read as the reverse complement.
CCCGACCCTGAGCGTCATGCCGTGGTTGGTGACGCCGGGACGCGGCCGCGCCACGTACGCCTCCCGCCCCGCGATCAGCCGCTCGGCCTCGCCGATCCGCCCCGCCCCCACGTACGACATCACCGCGTGCATGTCGTTGAAGGCGTAGAACGGCTCACCCATGCGCGGCGGCCACGCCTCGGCCAGGACCCGCCAGCGCTCGGGCTGCTCGGAGCCCTCCAGGTGCAGCCGCCACAGCAGCGCGGCGGCGTCGAGCAGCTCCATGCAGGACTGCCCGTCGGCGAGCACCGCGTCGTAGATCGCCAGCACCCGCCGCTCGTCGCCGCTCTCCAGCGCGTACAGGCAGTAGTGCCACCAGCTGTGCACGTTGAAGAACGTCCCGGTGGACCAGTCGCCCATGCGGGCGTCGAGGTAGCGCAGGCCCTCGCCGAAACGCCCCTGCATCTCGTACGTGTGCACCACCGCGTGGATGCCCCACACGTCGCGCGGATCGAGCTCGACCGCCCGCAGCCCGACCTCCTCGGACCGGTCGTAGTGGCCCGCCTCCTCCAGGCCGAAGGCGTACATGCCGAGCAGGTGACCGAAGTGACGGTCCTCCTCCCGCCAGGCGTTCAGCGCGCCGCCGATCCGGTCGCGCAGCATGCGGGCGTCGCCGGTGAAGAAGTCGATCTGGTGGCCGGCGGCCAGCGCCAGCGCGTCGCGCGGATGCTCGGCCGCGATGCCGGCCAGCAGCTCGCCGCAGGTCAGGTAGTCGCCGCCGAACAGCGCCCGCACGGCCGCCACGTGCGCGCGCTCGCGCGGCAGCAGCGAGGTCGCGTCGATCCTGCGCAGGAACGCCTCGAAACGGACCCGGGCCGTGCGCGCGTCCTCGACCTCGGTGGTCAGCAGCCCCAGGTACGCCGCCAGCACGTTGCCCATGGGGAAGTCGGGCGACTCGGCCAGCGCCGCCCCCGACTCGGCGTCCACCTCGGCCCTGAACCGCAGCAACTCGTCGATCGCCCGGTCGTAGTGGCGCACCGCCGCGGCGCTCGCACCCGACATGGCCAGGCCGTGCTGATCGCAGCTCACCGCACCACTGTAACCGGACCGCCGTGACCAGCGGGAAGACCTGCCGCACCGGGTTCGCGACGCCTACATGCGCGGTTCCTGGGCACTCGGGACCGGCATCGACCAAGTGGGAGGAATCGTGAACACAGCGGAACAGGCGGGCCGCGAGGCGAAGGCCGCGACGCGGCGCGCGACCTCCAGCCGGCCCATGGCCGTGCTGACCCGGGTGGGGCTGGCCTGCCGCGGTGTGCTGTACGCGTTGATCGGCGTGGTGGCCCTGCAGATCGCCACCGGCGACGGCTCGCAGCAGGCCGACAAGGCGGGCGCGATCACCACGCTGGCCGGGCTGCCGTTCGGCTCGGTCATCCTGTGGGTCATGACGGCCGGATTCGTCGCGCTGGCGCTCTGGCAGGCGTCGGAGGCGCTGTTCGGCTCCGGCAAGGCGCTGGAGAAGGGCGAGGCGGTCGCCCGCGTCGTGGTGTACGTGCTGCTCGTGCTCACCCTGATCAGCGTGCTGACCACGCACAAGGCGAAGTCCGACGACCAGAAGTCGCAGGACATCACGGCCAAGCTGCTGGAGCTGCCCGGCGGGCAGATCATCGTGGGCGTGGCCGGGCTCGGCCTGATCGCGCTGGGCGTGTACTGGATCCACCGCGGCGTGACCAAGGGCTTCAAGGAGGAGCTGCGGCTCGGGAGCATGTCACCGCGCGCTAAAACGATCATGGAGCGGCTCGGCATCGGCGGGTACGCGGCCAGGGGCGTGATCGCCGGGCTGGCCGGCGTCCTGGTCGTCCAGGCGGCGATCACGTACGACGCGGACAGGGCGGGCGGCATCGACGCGACGCTGCGCGAGTTCGCCGAGACGCCGGTCGGGCCGTGGCTGCTGGTCGTGGTGGCGCTCGGGCTGCTGCTGTTCGCCGGCTACTGCTTCGGCGAGTCCCGCTGGCGCCGCACCTGACCGTGCGCCGGGCGACCGAACCGGGCGACCGAACCGGGCGACCGGGCCGAGCGGCCCGGTCGGGCTGTCGAAAGGGGAGCGGGCCGGCTCAGGCCGAGTGCTCGGCCACCACCGCGCGGCCCATGGCCGGGTCGTCGCAGAAGGCGCCGTCGATGCCCAGCTCGACCAGCCGCGACAGCCACCCCATCACGTTCCCGGTGGCGCGCGGGTAGGCCGGACTGGCAGCGTCGCCGAGCCGGTAGTCGGCGGGCAACTGGGAGTTCTCGTTCCGCACCGTCCAGACGTGCACGTCGAGCCGTCTGCGGTGCGCGTCCGCGACCAGCGTCGTCGGCTCCAGCGTCCGGCCGGCCGCGTCCACGGGGACGACCCGCCGCGTGTCCACGCCGATCCCGTCCGCGTACCGGGCCACCTCGCGCAGCCCCTCGGGCGTGACCATGTCGTCGTAGGTCCGCGTGCTGCCGGAGGCCACCCAGTCGTAGGGGGCCCCGCCGGAGGTGATGAGCTGGATCAGCGGCAGCCGCGTCCGGCCGCTCAGCTCGCGCAGGTTGGCGGTCTCGAACGACTGGATGTACGCCTTCCGCACCCGGTGCCGGCCGAGCACGTCGAGCAGCGGCTCCTCCAGCGACAGGCCGATGGAGTCGAAGTAGGTGGGATGCTTGGTCTCCGGGTAGACGCCGACGCCGTGCGCGAGGGCCAGCCGCACGACCTCCTCGAACGTCGGGATCTCCGCCAGCCCGTCGAACGCCGTGTTGTCCGGCCGCAGGTCGGGCACGCGTTCCTTGGCCCGCAGCGTCTTCAGCTCGGCCAGCGTGAAGTCCTCGGTGAACCAGCCGGTGACCGGCCGGCCGTCCACGGTCTTGGTGGTGCGCCGGCCGGCGAACTCCGGCCTGGCGGCCACGTCGGTCGTGCCGGAGATCTCGTTCTCGTGCCGCGCCACCAGCACGTGGTCCTTGGTGGAGACGAGGTCGGGCTCGATGTAGTCGGCGCCCATCGCGATGGCGGCCTCGTACGACAGCAGCGTGTGCTCGGGCCGGTGGGCGCTGGCGCCCCGGTGGCCGATCACGAGCGGGGCGTGGCCACGGCGCTCGGCCGTGGCGGGAGGGGTCTGGGCGGGCACGACGGCGACACTACCGCCGGCGAGGACGCCGGCCAGCACGCTCACGAGCAACCTGCGCATCGTCATGCGCCGAACCGTAACCCCGCCAGGTGGACGGCGGGTCACGGCCGGGCGAACGGAGACGGTCCACGGGCCCGGCCGGAAGCGGCCGAAGGCGGGCGATGGACCCCTTACCGCCGCCGCCCAGGCGGGCGGCCGAGCGGGGGGGGAGGCCTCGCCGGGGCGC
>NZ_BAAAMU010000168.1:0-5826 GCF_039529435.1 Nonomuraea maheshkhaliensis | reverse complement strand
ACGGCCAGCGCCGTGATCGTGACGAACGGATTGACGGTGGTGTTGCCGGGGATCAGCGCCCCGTCGATGACGTACAGCCCCGGGTACGCCGTCAGCCGCCCGTAGTTGTCGGTCGCCCGGTTCAGCACCGCGCCGCCCAGCGGATGGTAGGTCAGGTGGTCGCCCCAGATCTTGTAGACGCCGAACAGGTCGGTCCGGTAGATCGTCCCCTCCTTGGCGTTGATCCGGTCGAAGATCGTCTTGGCCATGTCGATCGACGGCTGCTTCCACGCCGTCTGCCAGTTCAGCTCCACCTTGCCCGCGCTCGCGTTCCAGGAGAACTGCGCGCGATGCGGGTTGTCGGTGATGGACAGGTAGAACGAGGCCCACGTCTCGATGCCGGTCGGCAGCGGCGCGACCTCGGCGAACGCGCCCCCTGCGGCCCAGTTGTCGATGCCGCAGCACGGGATGGCCGACTGGAGCGAGCCGGTCGGGTCCCATAGATGGTTGGCCCGGCCGCACATGACGTTGCCGTTGTCGCCCCAGCCCTTGCCGATCTCCCCGTTGAGGTTGGGCAGCACGCCGGTGGCCTTCAGCTTGACCAGCAGCTTGCTGGTGCCGACGCTGCCGGCGGCGAAGAACACCCGGTCGGCGGTGACGGTCTTGGTGGCGATGACGTTGCCGGAGGTGTCGAGCTGCTCCATGGTGACCGTGTACCGGCCGCCCGACGCCGGCGCGACCGAGGTGACCCGGTGCAGCGGCGAGACGGTGACCCGGCCCGTGGCCTTGGCCTGGGCGAGGTAGGTCTTCTGCAGCGACTTCTTGCCGTGGTTGTTTCCGTAGAGGATCTCGCCGGCCAGGGCGGACTTCGGTACGGTGCCGGCCTCCTCCGCCTTCATGTAGTCCCAGTCGTACACGTCGGGCACGAACACGAACGGGAAGTTCGAGCGCTGGGCGTGCTTACGGCCGACGCGGCCGTACTGGTAGTAGGCCGTGCTCTCGAACCAGGCCGGGTCGATGGTGCCGACGCCGAGGCCCGCGTTGGCGCGCGGGTAGTAGACGTCGTACATCTCGGCGGCGTTCACCGACGGCAGCACGGAGGCGAAGTTCGCCCGCTTCGGGGTGACCGCCATGCCGCCGTTCACCAGTGAGCCGCCGCCGACGCCGCGGCCCTGGTAGACGGTGATGCCGCCGAACTCCTCCGCGTCCAGCACCCCGGTGTGGCGCGGGATGTCGCGGTCGATGGGGAAGCCGAGGAAGTAGTTGAGGGGCGCCTTGGTCCTCGTACGCAGCCAGTAGGAGCGGTAGTCGGGCTCGCGCGTGTTGCAGAAGATCTTGCCGTCGGTGCCGGGGGTGTCCCAGGCCATGCCCATCTCGATCATGTGGACGTCCACGCCCGCCTGGGCCAGGCGCAGCGCGGCGACGGCGCCGCCGTACCCCGTGCCGATCACCAGGGCGGGGACCTGCGCGCCCGGGGCGATGGCGCGGGCGGCCGGGGCGTGCGCCCCGAGGGCGGCGGCGCCCAGCAGGGTGCCGGTCCCGGCGATGAAACCACGGCGGGAGAGCTCGTTCTGACTCATCTGGCCGGCCTCACCCTCGGCTCGGGTGCGGGCGAAGCGCCACTGGGCAACTGGCACACGGTGTCCAGGCCCAGGACGTGGTTGAGCCGGCCGAACGCCAGCCACGAACCGATGCTCATGCTCAGCTCGACGATCTCCAGCTGGCTGTAGTGCGCGGTCATCCGGCTCCAGAACTCCTCGTCGAGGTTGTGGTGGTCCAGGGCGTAGCGCTCGGCGTACTCGGCGGCCAGCCGGGTGCGCTCGTCGAAGTCGCCGGTCGTGCGCCAGTGCGTCACCGCGTCGGCGAAGCTCTCCTCGACCTTGACGCCGTCGCGTTCCGTCCGCCAGTCCAGGCAGAACGCGCAGCCGTTGATCTGCGCGATCCGCAGCCGGGCCGCCTCGAACTCGCGCAGGCCGAGAGTCGTGTGGGTGTAGACCGACAGGGAGAAGCGCGAGGCGGCCGGGCCGATCCCGGGGATCATCTCGCCCCACACGTACGCGATGGCGTCCTTGCCCTCCGGTATGTCGATCTTCATGACCGTCTCCTTCCGAGCTTGCCGGTGGCGGGACGCAGGGGCACGTCGAGCGCGTCGTACAGTCCTGGCGGAGCCTGGTCCAGCCAGTCGATGGCGCCGACCAGCCGGCCCACGGCGGTCGCGTTGCCGCCCGCCGAGCGGTTGCCGTCCTCGTCGGAGGCCTCGACGGTGACCTCGATGCGCGGACGGCCCTCGATGATCACCCGGTGCGCGCCCACGCCGTCCGGCGGGAGCGGCCAGTCGGGCGCGCAGGACGGGTGGATGCGGGTGACGTGCTCGATCACGATCAGCGCCTGTCCGTCCACGACGCCCTGCACCTCGAACCGGACCGCGCCCTGCGTGCCCGCCTCGAAGGCGCCCATCGAGGCGGTGGTCACGGTGGTGTCGAGCTCGCGGCGGTGCACGCTCTCGCGGACCTCGTCCAGCTCGACGCCCAGGGCTCTGGCCATGAGCCGGATCTGGCCGCCCCAGACCATGGACGGCACGGTCGGCGCGATCATCGGCGGTTCGTAGTCCATCGGCTGGCCCATGCCGACCAGGTAGCGGACCGCGTCGGGCTGGTCGTAGGTGGAGTAGTCGAAGATCTCCTGGCAGCGTACGGCGTCCACGGTGGTCGCCAGCCCGCTGACCAGCAGCGGCAGCACGTCGTTGCCCCAGCCGGGGTCGACGCCGGAGACGAACAGGGAGCCGCCGCCCTCCTTGACGGCGGCCAGTACCGGCTCGCGCACGTCGGGCGGGGCGCTGCGGTGGTCGTAGAGGGCGTACAGGGACGGCGTCACGACCACGGCGCCGGCGCGCACGGCCTTGACGATGTCGGCCAGGGCCTCGGCCGGGCGGATGTCGCCCGAGGCGGCGTACACGACGGCCCTGGGGCCGGTCGCCAGCACCGCCTCGGGGTCGCCGGTGGCCGCGACACCGAGGCGGCGGCCGAGGCCGGCCAGGTCTCCGGCGTCACGGCCGAGCTTGGCCGGGTCGTGGACGAGGACGGCGGTCAGTTCGAGCGCCGGATGGGCTTCGACGGCGCGGATGGCGGCGCGGCCGATGTTGCCGGTACCCCAGACGATCGTGGACACCATGGGCGGAGCGTAGCAAGCGCTTGGTTTGTTGCCTAGAGGTTTCCCCGCCTTCACTACGGCCCTGACGGGTAGTCACTTTCTCACTTTTCGTGGCGGATCCACTCCGCGTCCGGCAAGCTGCTGTGCACCGAGGCGGCAAGTTGCGCGAGCCGGACAGGTGAGGGCCATGACGATGGGTGGGCGGCACACCGGGAATCTGCCGCCGGAGACGACCAGCCTGGTGGGCCGCCGGGGAGAGCTGGCCCGCATCCGCCGGTTATGCCGCGGGTTCCGCATGGTGACGCTGACCGGGGTGGGCGGGGTCGGCAAGAGCAGGCTCGCGCTCCGGGCCGCCTCGCTCATGCGGCCCGGGTTCGCCGACGGCGCCTGGCTCGTGCCGCTCTCGGCGCTGGACCAGGGGGCGCTGGTGCCGTACACGATCGCCGAGTCGCTGCCCCTGGCCGACCAGACGACGCGGCCGATGCTGGAGGTGCTGACCGAATATCTCGGTGACCGGCACCTGCTGCTCGTGCTGGACACCTGCGAGCACCTCATCGAGGACTGCGCCAGGACGGCCCGCGAACTGCTCGTCGCCGCCCCCCGGCTGTCGATCCTGGCCACCAGCCGCCGCCCCCTGGGAGTGCCGGACGAGCAGGTGCTCATCATCGACCCGCTGCCCGTCCCCGACGACGACGGCGAAGGCCCGCAGGAGGCGGTCAGGCTGCTCACCGAGCGCGCCGCGGCCACTGTGCCCGGCTTCGCCGTCGGCGACGGCAACCGTACCGAGCTGGCCCGCCTGTGCCGGCGGCTCGAAGGGCTGCCGCTGGCCATCGAGCTGGCCGCGGCCCGGCTGCGCGAGCTGGCGCCGGCCGAGCTGGCCGCGCGGCTGGACGACCGGTTCGAGCTGCTCGGCGACACCGAGGACGCGGTGCTCGACGCCGACCCGCCCTGGCACCAGGCGCTGCGCACCGCGATCGGCTGGAGCCACCAGCTGTGCACCCCCGAGGAGCGGCTGCTGTGGGCGCGGACCTCGGTCTTCGCGGGCAGCTTCGACGACCAGGCCGCGATCGACGTCTGCGCCGACGACCTGCTGCCCGCCGACGCCATCGCGGGCCTGCTGGCCGGGCTGGCCGACAAGTCGATCCTCATCTGGGCGCCGACCGGCGGCGGCGAGCGCTACCGGATGCTCGACACCATCCGCGAGTACGGCGCCATCTGGCTGCGCGCGCTCGGCGAGCAGGACGAGATCCGCCGCCGCCACCGCGACTTCTACCTCGACCTGGCCCGCCGCGGCGACGCCTCCTGGCTGGGCCCCGAGCAGATCGCCTGGAACGACCGCACCACCGTCGAGCACGACAACCTGCGCACCGCCCTCGACCACAGCCTCAACACCCCGGACGACCACAGCGCGCTGGAATTCGCCGCCGCGCTCTGGTTCTTCTGGTACCCCTGCGGCTTCCTCAGAGAGGGCCAGCACTACCTCGAACGTGCCCTGCGCCTCGACATCGAGCCCAGCACGCTGCGCAACCGCGCCCTGTGGGTGTGCAGCCTGACCCTCATCGTGCAGGGAGACGCCACCGCCGGCATGTCCTGGGCCGCCGAGTGCGCGGGCGCGGCGGAACGGCTCGGCGACACCGAGGCGGCGCTGGGCGCGCAGGCCATGGTGATGGCGGCGGCCACCATCAGGGGAGACCTGGCCCTCGCGCTGGCCCTGGCCGACAGCCTGCTGGCCGTGCACCGGCCCGAGCACGGCCTGACCCTGCCCAGCCTCCTGGCCCGCCTCGGCCAGTGCCACGTGCACACCGCCGAGGGCCGCGTCGAGGACGCGGTCAAGGTGCTGGAGGAGATGTGCGCCGAGTGCGACAAGCGCGGCGAACGGTGGATGCGTGCCTACGCCGACCTCTTCCGTGCCCAGGCCGAGCTGACGCTGGGCCGGTACGAGGCCGCGCAGACGCACGCTCGGGCGGCGCTGGAGGTCAAGTACCGGCTGCACGACAGCATCGGCATCGCGCTCGCTCTCGACGTGCTGGCCTGCGCCGCCGCCGCCTCGGGGGAGGGCGCGTGCGCCGCCCGCCGGCTGGGGCTGGCCCAGCACGTGTGGGACACCATCGGGCGGGCGCAGCTCGGCATCCACGAGTGGGTCAGCGCCCGTGAACGGTGCGAGCGGCAGGCGCGGGCGGCGATCGGCGACCAGGAGTACAGGGACGCGTTCCTGGCCGGGTACGGGACCGGGCTGGAGGCCGGGATCTTCAACGCCCTCGACCCCGGCCCGGTCGATTCGTCACGCCCGGCTCAGGAGCACTGACCACGATTCTCGGAGGCGGCTACCCGGCCGCGAGCCCGGAGTTCACGCGGGCCGCCGCCTCGAAGAGGAGCGGTTCGTCGCCGGGGCGGCAGACGAGTTGCAGGCCGACCGGCAGGCCGTCCACCATGCCCGCCGGGACGGTCAGCGCGGGGAAGCCGAGCACGTTCCAGGGGCTGGTCAGCGCGAGCAGCGCGGGCCGCACCGCGACGGCGCGCCCGTCCACCTCCACCTCGCGCGCGCCGACCGGCGGCGCGACGATGGGCACGGACGGCAGCGCGAGCACGTCGTGCCGCTCGAACAGCGCCCCCACCGTCCCTGCCGGCCGCCGCCTGGCCGCCAGCGCGCGGACGTAGCGCCAGCCGGCCAGCTCGGCGGCGGCGCGCAGGCGTCCG
>NZ_BAAAMU010000167.1:0-21173 GCF_039529435.1 Nonomuraea maheshkhaliensis | reverse complement strand
GTCGGGGCCAGGGCGAGCGGCGGGGGCAGGCCCGCCAGCGCGGCCCGCGGCGCCCCGCCGGCCGCCGCCGCGACCTTGGCCGACAGCAGCCGCAGGCCGACGGGCCCGGTGGAGGCGCGCAGGGGCAGCGCGACGATCCGGGCGCGGAGCCGTACGAGCAGCAGCACGGCGGTCACCGTGATCCCGGCCGCGTTGGCCGCGGCGATCCCCGTGACGCCCCATGAGGGCCGGGCCAGCACCGCCATCACGGCCAGCCCCGTGGCCATCGCCAGCGCCGGGTACCAGGAGGCGCGGGCGCCGCAGAAGTACGCGCGGCAGACGACGCCGACCACCGCCTGGCCGAGCAGGCCGAGCACGTACACCCGCATGATCGCCGCGGTGGCGGCGGCGTCGGCCTCGGTGAACGCGCCGTAGCGCAGCAGAACGGTGACGACGTCCCCGGCGCAGACCAGCAGGATCGCCGTGGCGAGCAGCACGATCGCGGCGGCGGCGACCAGGTCGGCGAGCAGCGTCCCGCGGGCCGCGGCGCGGTCGCCGGCGGCGATGGCGCGGGCCAGGCGCGGGAAGCTCACCGTCGCCGCGATCAGCGACACGACCATCGCGACCTGGGACACCTTCTGCGCGTAGTTGAGGTGCGAGATCGAGCCTTCCGGCAGGGACGAGGCGACGTACCGCTCGATGAAGACCTGGCTCTGGCGGGCCAGCGTGAACACCGCGACCGGCACGAACACCGCCCACGACAACGCCACAGCGCCGGCGGGCTCGTGGTCGACGCCGCGGGCTGTGCCGCCGGAGGCTTCGCGGGAACGGCTGAGGCGCAGGGCGAAGGCCGGGGCCTGGACGAGCACCATGCCGACCCCGCCCGCGGCCACGCCGACCGCCGCCCCGAAGGCGCCCTGGCCGCTCAGCGCCCACACGCAGCCGACGATCCCCGCGTTGTAGGCGAGGTAGATGGCGGCCGGCGGCGCGAACGTGTGCTGCGCGCGCAGGGCCGCGCTCAGGTATCCGGCCAGGCCGAACATCAGGATGGTGACCGAGGTCAGGCGCATGCAGCCGACGGCGAGCTCGGCCCGGGGGATGCCGGGGGCGAGCACGCCGACCAGCCACGGCGCGCCCGCCGCGGTCACCGCGCTCAGCGCCGCCAGGGTGAGGCACAGCCCCGGCATCGTGGACGACACCAGCCTGCGCAGGTCGTCGCCCGCCTCCAGCGCCCGGCTGAACAGGGGGACCAGCACGAACGCCATCGCCCCCTCGATCAGCAGCGGAGCGGCGGTCTCCGGGATCGTCCAGGCGACGAGGAACGCGTCGGTCTCGGCGTCGGCGCCGAAGGTCGTCCCCAGCATCAGATCTCGGACGAACCCGAGCCCGGACCCGAGCCCGACCAGCACGGCGGTGACCCCGACGGCCTTCGCCGCCCGCGGAGCGGCCGTCGCCGTCATCGCACACCACCGCCGCCGCCGACAACCTCGGGCTGTACGCCGGGGAACGCGGAAGTCTCGCGGCGCGTGACCAGCGACAGGGCCAGGCCCAGCGCCACCGACATGACCAGCGTGGGAGCGCCGCCGATGTCGCCGTAGCAGAAGTCGACGATCTGCCAGGTCAGCAGCCCGGCCGCGATGAGCGAACGTTCCCGCACCGCCCACCACACCAGTGAGGCCAGGCATCCGGCCAGGGCGGCCAGCCCGAGCAGCCCCTGCTCGCTGAGCGTCAGCAGGTACATGTTGTGCGGCGACAGCAGGGGCCGGCGCTCGAAGCCGTGCACCGGGTCCTCGGTGTCGCTGCCGCTGGACAGCTCGATCGGCGCGTACGTGTCACGCAACTGCGCGAAACCACGCGGACCGGCCCCCGTCACCGGGTGCTCCAGCCAGATGTCCACGGCGGTTCGCCACAGGCTGAACCGATCGCGCAGCGACTGGTCGGGCTGCGACACGGAGGAGGCGACCGAGTCCAGCCGCCGTCCCAGCGGGTCCGCCCCCGTGCCCACGCCGAGCGCCAGCACGATCGCGGCCGCCGCGCCGGCCAGCACGACCCGCGCGGCGAGCACGCGGCTGTGCAGGAAGAGCACGACCAGGCAGGCGCCGGCCAGCGCGAGCCAGGTGCCGCGGCTGAGCGACAGGGCGAGCGGCACGCAGAGCAGCGCCGCGCCGGTCAGGGCGGCGCCCCGGAGCCGGCCGCGCAGGGTCAGCCCGGCCCCCAGCAGGACGATCGCTCCGAAGCTGACCACGCCGGCCATGCCCATCACGTCCGGCGCGCCGAACGTGCCCACGGCCCGTACCTGCTCGCCCGCGTACGACGCGCCGGTGCCGGTGAACGCCTGCACACAGCCGACCAGGCCCTGTGCCGCGGCCGCCGCGACCAGTGCCCCGCCGACGATCAGCGTGTCCGTACGGTCGCGTACCGCCACCAGGACGGCCAGCGGAATGACCACGAAGACCTGGACGTACCTGACATAACCCGGCAGACCGGCCAGCACGTCGGCGGAAGCCAGCAACGAGACACCGGCCGCCGCCGCGACGGGAGCGAACACCAGCGCACGGGCCGGCAGCCGCTCCGCCCCCGGACGGGCCGGCAGGACGGCGCCCCCCGCACGCGTCAGCAGGACGGCGACCGCCGCCGCCGCCAGCACGAGCGACATCACGTCGGCGGCCGTCAGCCGCACCCCGGAGGACAGCTCCTCGTGCCGGGCGGGCAGGCACGTCAGCAGCACCAGCGCGGCGGCGAGCAGGCTGGGCCGGAAACGGACGCGCACGGCTAGCTCCCGCTCCGGCGCAGCAGGCACCACAACGTCCGCATCATGATCTTGATGTCGGAGCGGAGGGTCCAGCCGTCCACGTAGTAGTTGTCGAAACGGGCGCGGTCCTCGATCGAGGTGTCACCCCGAAGGCCGTGGATCTGGGCCCAGCCGGTGAGCCCGACCGGCAGCCGGTGCCGCAGGTCGTAGCCGGGGATCGTGCGGGAGAACCGCTCCACGAAATGCGGGCGTTCCGGGCGGGGACCGACGATGCTCATGCTGCCCTTGAGCACGTTCCACAGTTGCGGCAGCTCGTCGGCCGACGTCCTGCGCAGCGACCTGCCGATCGGGCCGACCCGGTGATCGTCGGCGATGCTCCACAGCGTCGCAGACTCGTGCGGGTCGGCCGAGCGCATCGTCCTGAGCTTGAGCAGCTCGATCGGCCCGCCCCCGAGCCCCACGCGCTGCTGCCTGAACAGCGGCTTCGGGCCGACCTCCGAGCGCACCATCACGGCGCAGAGCGCCAGGATCGGCGCGGTCAGGACGAGCCCGGTCAGCGCCACCGCGACGTCGAGCACCCGCTTCACCGGCCAGGAGGCGCGGCGCTGCGCCTCGGGACGCATGCGCAGCAGCGGGAAGCTGCGCACGTGCTCGTGCAGCGTGACGAAGTCGACGATCGCGTCGTCCGGGTCGGGCGCGAGATACACCTCGCAGCCGAGCGCCCGCGCCGTCCTGGCGAACGACTGCCGGGCCACCCCCGCGATGACCACCGCGCGCACCCCATGCGCCTGCACGATGTCGGTGACGTCGCTCAGCCCGCCGAGTACGGGCACGCACCCGCTCTCTCCCGCGCCCTCGTCCAGGAATCCCACCGGCAGCAGGCCGTGCTCAGGATGGGCCAGCAGGAGGTCCGCGAGCCGGTGACCGTGCGCGCCCGCGCCGACCACCAGCGTGGGCGCGGACCTGCCGCGCTCGCGCGCCCTGCGGACCGCCAGGCACAGCACGCTCCTGCCGCAGACCGCGAGGAACGTGAACAGCCCCGCGAACAGCACGACCTCGACGAGCGACGCCGCGCCCCAGCAGGCCACCAGGACGCTCACCAGACCGGATCCCGCCAGCCAGAGGCCGCGATCGAGGCAGGAGGGCACGATGCGCGGCACGTAGACCCGGCCGGCGCCGTTCAGCGCCAGCACGACGATCCCCGCGACGGCGATCCGGCGGAGGTCCTGCTCGGCGCCGGCCGCGGCGACCGTCATGCACACCACGTCGACGCCGGCCAGGCCGAGCGGCTGGACAGCCCGCCGATGCCCCACCCTCTGGGCTCCGGCCCGCCAGACGATCTGGCGGGGGGCCCTGATACTTACAGCCACTGCTTCTCCGGAATAGCTAGTTCGACCAGGTCAACGGTTGATCGGCCGGCCCGATCCGCCCGAAAGCCGATGCCCGCCCCACCCACGCGCCCGTGCTCGCGTGCGCCGTGCCCGCGTGCGGTTCGCCCCTCGCCGCGTGCGGTTTCTCCCCCTCGCCCCTTCGCTGAGTGCCGTGCTCGGGCGTGCGCGGGACGCTCGGCGTGACGCCCATTCCGAGCGGGCCCGCCGCCTGCTCGGGTGGCGGCGCGGCCGGGTCGGTCCGGCACGGATCGACGGCGGCGCTTCCAGGACGGCCCGGCGATCACCGGCCCGACGCCCCTCGCGTCCCTCGATGTCCCTCGATGTCCCGCGACGGCTCGGCGGACGGCCGGCCGGAGCCGGTCACTCGGTCAGTGCGGGTGCGCGGTCGCTGATGCGGCGGGACGACGCCGCCACCCGGCGCCATCACCCGGCGCCATCACCCGGCGCCATCACCCGGCGCCATCACCCGGCGCTGCCACCCGGGCCGCCGTACGAGACCGCCGTGCGGAGGCCCTGCCTGGCGGCGTCGTACGGTGGCGTCGCATGGTGGCGGCACTGGACGGCGGCGGGACCGGACGGCAGTGGTGCGCCGTGCGGCGGCGCCTCGATCGCGCGGCAGGATGGATCCGCATCACCGCCCGAGACGGCGTCGCCGGCTGGTCCTTCGCGGGTCGTCGCGCCCCAGCCGGTGCCGGGGTGCCGGGGTGGAACCCGGGCTACACCGCGGGCCGGCCCCCCGGCGCCGGCAGACATCGTTCGTGTCCGTGCGCGAGAGACCTGGCGGTGGCGTGCGCGGCCAGGCCGACAGCCGGGACGAGACCGGTGGCGGTCGGCGCGCGACCGTCCTCCAGGATGTGATTCAGCACGGGATTCCCTCGGCTCCGAAGAGATGCGTCATCACCGAAATTAGGTTCACGAAGGCGATTGCGTGACGAGCCACCCCGACTCCCATGATCAAGCTTTCTTGGTCGTGCGTAAGTGAACCTGTGGCCTGGTTCAGGCGTCCCAGGCCGATCAGGGTCTAGCTTTGGGGGTGTTGGTCCGGCTTGTCCCGGGCCGAGCGCGCACCGGCGCCCAGCGCCGCACGCTGGGCGGAGCTCAGCCGGTCGGACCTCGGGGTGACGGCGTACGCGCCGCGCCCGGTCCGCACCACCACGAGCGGATCGGTGCGGGCCGGACGGCGACTGATCGCGTCCAGCGCGGTGCCCGCCCGCCGGGCGGGCCAGCCGAGCGCGGTGGCGAGGTCGGTCACGGTGAGGGGCCGGGCGGCGTGCACCAGCGCGGCCAGCACCGTCAGCCCGTCGTGCATAGCGGCGTCGGTGAGACCGCTGCCGTTCATCTGCTCGTGGATCCAGGCGAAGAAGCCCGCCATCCGCCCCAGCCGGGCGCCGGCGGGAGTGCCGGCGCCGAAGATCTCGATCCCGTGCCGCGCGGCCGCCGCGACCTCGGCGTGGGCGCCGGTGTCGGTCTCGAACGCGCGCAGCCAGACGTCGTCGTCGATGACGTACCGCTCGCGGCGGCCGGAGTCGCGGGCACGCCTGACCAGCCCCATCCCTTCGAGGTAGCCGATGGCCTTGGACACCGACGCGGGACTGACCTTCAGCCGCCGGACGAGCTCGGCGGAGGTGAGGCTGCCGGCTTCGGAGACGAGCAGGCAGGAGAACACGCGCGCGGGCATCCTGGGCAGGCCGGTCCCCGCCAGCAGCGCGGCGAACCGCGCCACGAACTCGCGCGCGGACGGCTCCTCCCCGGCCGGCGGCTCGCCCTCCTGAGCCGCCGGCCTGCGGCGGCGGGCGCGCTGCCCCGCGACCTGCTGGGCGCGGTCGGCCAGGTAGCCGCCGGGGGCTCGGTTGCGTGCCACCTCGCGGCTGATCGTGGACGTGGGCCGGCCCAGCCGCCTGGCGATCTCGGCGTAGCCGAGCCCTTCGGCCAGCCAGCTCGCGATCTGCCGGCGATCGTCGTGGGTCAGCCTGCCTCCGGGCATCGGCTCGCCGCCTGTCGGTTCGGGTTCACGGGTGCGTTCACCAACAGTACATTGCAACGATCGATCGGCGTGAATTGCATTTCCCGACACTGTTGTTGCAACGATTCTGCGAGAAAGGCCAGGTGAAAGCTCTGTATGAGTTCTATTTTGTTGACGAGAAATGAAACGCTACGTAGCCTTTATTGCCTCGGAAACATTCGCGGAGGACAAGGAACCCCCCGATGACACGACCCCTGGACGTCCCCCTGATGCGAGCCCGCCTCTCGGCGCTGCTCGCCGAGCACCGCATCCCGAGCGCCACGATCGGCGTCCTCGCCGGCGGCAAGAGCACCGAGTTCGCGGCCGGCGTCAAGAACGTCTCCACGTGGGAGCCCGCGACGACCGGCACCGTCTACCAGTGCGGCTCCGTGTCGAAGACCTGGACCGCCCTCGCGTTCATGCAGCTCGTCGACGAGGGGAAGGTCGCACTCGACGAGCCGGTGCGGGCCTACCTTCCCGGCTTCCGCGTCGCCGACCCTGAGGCCGGGGCCCGGGTCACACCCCGCCACCTCCTCAACCACACCAGCGGCATCGAGGAGAGCTACGCAGATCCGGGCGAGGACGACGACGTGTACGAGCGCATGGTGGCGAACATCGCCGACGCGCGGCAGGTCCACCCCGTGGGGCACACGCACGGCTACAGCCCGGCCCTGGGCTACGCGATTCTCGCCCGCATCATGGAGGTGATCGACGGCAAGCGGTGGGACGACATCATGCGCGACCGCCTGTTCGTCCCCATGGGGCTGATTTCGACGAGCACCCGGCCCGAGCACGTGGACCCGGACCGCGCCGCGACCGGCTACCTGATCAGATCCCTCGACGAGGGGCCCGTCCGCTCGCCGCTGACGCACCTGCCTCGCGCCTTCGGCCCCGGCGGCAACGTCAGCACCACCGCCGGGGAACTGCTCACGCTGGCGTACGTCATCCTCAACGAGGGCCGGGCGCCGGACGGGACCGTCATCGTCTCACCGGACGCCATTCGCGAGATGACGACGTCACGGGTCCCCGTACCCGACCCGTACACGTTCGGCCCGGAATGGGCGCTCGGCCTCATTGTGTGCGACTGGCACGGCCAGACCGTCTACGCCCACGACGGCAGCGCGGTCAGCCAGAGCGCCCGGCTGCGCATCCTGCCGGAGCCGGGCATCGCCGTCTCGATGCTGGCGAACGCCGGGCCGCACGACGGCTTCTACCGGAAGGTCTTCAACGAGATCCTGTCCGCCCTCGGCGCGCCCACCATCCCCGCCCTGCCGGAGCCGGACCCGGCCCTCGTGCTCGACCTGTCCAGGTACGAGGGCTCCTACGAACGCCCCGGCACCCGCTACGACGTGACGGCGGACGCCGGAAAACTCCATCTGAAACACACTCTGAACCCCATGGAGGCGCAACTCCTCGGCAAACCGGAACAGCTCGACCATGAACTGCTCCCGATCAGCGACACCCATTTCCTCATGCGCTCCGACGACCCCCTCGAAGACCCGCAGACGCTCGCCCTCTACGACGTCGAGAACGGCGTCGCCCGTTACCTCCACCTCAACTGCCGCGTTCATCCGAGAATCGACGAGAAAGGCGCCACCGTGCACGTCATGGCCGTCTCCAGCATTTCCGACGGCGACGGTTTCTGGGAATCCGTCAAAACGGCGTACGGCCGGCTGCCCCAGGGCGCGAGATGGACGGTGGCCGTGGCGAGCACCGACGGCACCAGGGCGGTCAACGTCATCGTGCACGACTCGATCGACGCCGTCAGAAGTTTCTTCGAGGACCACGCCGGTCCTTTCGCCACGACGGAATACTTCGAGGCCGACGCGGCCAACGCGGTCGGGCTCCCGGCGGCATGAATGATGCCGGAGCCCGTACGAATGACAGGCCCCGGCACAGGTGAAAACGGTCAGGACATCGTTTCCAGCTCGGTCCGCGTCACCTTGATGGTGTTCTCCGGCAGCGGCGCCGGATTGTTCGAGGCGTCCAGCGGATATTTGGCCTGGACGGGATTGAGCAGCGCCGCCGGAGAGTCGGGGAAGGTCTCCAGGAACAGGACGTAGCCGCTGTCCTGCTTCAGCTCGCTGGTGTGCTCCTCCTCGTAGGTCACGCCGTCGAAGACCCCGCCGAGCTCCTTGACCTCGATGGTCTGCCCCACCTTGGCCTCGCCCTTGAAGACCTTCACCACCTGCGCGGTGGAGACGGTGATGACCATCGGCGGCGGGTCCGGCTGGTCGCCGGCCGCCTCGGCCGGGGCGCCGGCCTCGGGGTTGAGCTGCGGATCCGTCGTCGTGGGCTCGGGCTCCGTCACTTCCTGGAGGTAGCGCGGCGCGCCGACGATCCGGGCCTCGACGACCAGGCTGGCCCGGTCGAAGAGCGCGCCGGCGCTCTCGTACTGGGGGTAGTCGGCACGGTAGAGAACGGTTTCGTCGTGGGACGAGCACGCGGTCACGAAGAGCGCGGTCAGGACGAGCGCGCCGAGACGCCGTAGCACTTGGCGGCCTCCTTTAGTAGTAGGCGTTGACGTCGCTGACATCGTGCGCCTGGGGTTTCGTCATCGAGTTGCGGTTACGGCTCGTGTTCATGATCGACGTGCTCGAGTTGTGCGCGAGGTTCAGCGCGTGCCCGAACTCGTGGACGAGCGTGCTGGTGACGAAGTTGGCGAAGTTCGAGGCGTCCCGGTTGATGGTGCGCGAATTCAGCTTGATGTACATGCACATCCCGCCGCACCGCTGGTAGGTCCCGTACCAGGTGTTGCTGTACGACTTCACCGTGATGGTGGAACCCGAATTCGAGTTCTTGTAGAAGTTGGCCGGGCTCGACGTGGCGTTCCAATTGGCCAGCGCCTTGTTCATCGGCGTCTGCCACGTGCTGTTGTAGCTGTACGGGAGCATGTGAATGCTGGCGATGTCCTGGCCGGTGCCGTTCCAGTGGGCGAATGCCGGATTGGCGCCCGTCGTCAGTATCAACCCCAGGACGGCGGCGGTCGCGAGCCCCCGTCGTGCGGTACGTCCCAACACTTTCGAAGGCATGTCGAAAGGTCACTCCCTGCGTGTCCGAGAATGCTGCGCCTGAATGCGGGAGACCGAGCCGGAAAAACCCGGGAAAAAGTAGGGCCCGACGGGCGGGGAGAGAAAGGAAAAGGCTTTTCGAAGAACCTGGAAGGGAGTATGCAAGCCTGCGTGATCACGTGTCAAGACAGCCGTGAGCCAAATGATCGCCAGCCCCGGCGGCGGTCAGTTCGCGCGGACGCGGAGCCCTTCCAGCATGACGGTGAGGAAGCGGCGCCCCGCCGCCGCCCGATCCTCGGCGTCCGTGGCGGGATGTACGGACGCCGCGTACACCACCCCGCACATCAGCGGCACCACGTGATCCTGCGTCACACCGGGATCGACGGCGCCCGTCGCGTGCGCCCGCTCCAGGATCCGCCCGGACAGATCGGCGAGCCGCTGCTTGAGTTCGGCGGTGTGCGGCAGGACGTTCACGGGCGCGGCGAAAACGGGGGAGAGCGAGGCGTCGGCGAGCAGCGCGTCGACGGAGGCGTACAGGAAGTCGCGCAGCCCCGCGTAGGGATCGTCGCAGGCCAGCGCCCGCTCGGCCTGCGCGAGCAGCGCCTCGAACCCGGGGGTGGCGACGGTCTCGACCAGCGCCTCGGGGGTGGGGAAGTGGCGGTAGACCGTGGCCACCCCGACCGAGGCGGCCCGGGCGACGTCGTTGAGCTGGATCGGTGTCCCCTCGTCCACGAACCGGCGGCCCACCTCGACGATGCGGTGCCAGTTGCGGGCGGCGTCCTTGCGCAGCGGGGCGGCGGTCATGGCACCAGCATAACCGGATGGCTCATCCGTTTGTGTTACGTGAAGCGGATAAGCCATCCGGTTCTCGCCGGCGGCCGGCTCGGTCATCCGGCTCGCGCGGGCGGCCGGCTCGATCATCCGGCTCGCGCGGGCGGCCGCCGACTTCAGGAGACTTCCATGCGCTTCACCGTGAACGACGTCCCGCACCTGCCCGACGGCTTCACCGCCACCTTCACCAGCAGGACCGCCGAGGTGGACGGGCTGACCCTGCACGCGGTGACCGGCGGGCGCGGCCCGGCGTTGCTGCTGCTGCCCGCCTGGCCGCAGTTCTGGTACGGCTGGCGCCTGGTGATGCCGGCCCTCGCCGAGCACTTCACGGTTGTGGCGGCCGACGTGCGCGGCGTCGGCGCCAGCGACAAGCCCGCCACCGGCTACGACCCGGTCACGCTCGCCGCCGACATGGCCGGCCTGATGACCGCGCTCGGCCACGAGCGCTTCGCGGTGGCCGGCCATGACCTGGGCATGATCGTCGGGTACGCGCTCGCCGCCGGTCACCGTGACCGCGTCACCCGGCTCGCGGTGGCGGAGGCGATCCTCCCCGGCCTGTCGCCGATGCCGCCCCTGCTCATGGAGCCCGCACTCAACGAGTACCTCTGGCACTTCGCCTTCAACCGGCTGGGCGACATCAACGAGCGGATGGTGGCCGGTCGGGAGGAGATCTACTTCGGGCACCAGTTCGCCTCCAAGGCGGCCACGCCGGACGCGATCCCGCCGCACGCGGTGGACGTCTACGTCGACGCGCTGCGCGACCCCGCGGCGCTGCGCGCCAGCTTCGCGTTCTACCGGGCGGAGGAGTCGGTGGCGCAGATCGCCGACCTGGCGCGGACGCCGCTGACCATCCCGGTGCTGGCCGCCGCGGGGGAGCGCGGCTCCGGCGAGGCGGTCGAGCAGGTCATGCGGAAGGTCGCGGACGACGTGACCGGCGCGCTCGCGCCGGACGCGGGCCACTTCCTGCCGGAAGAGGCGCCGCGGTGGACCGCCCGCACCCTCATCGGCTTCTTCGGCTGACCGGCATGACACGACACGAGGGACAGGATCACATGACCCAGCACACCATCGAGGCGGGCGGCAGAACGCGCACGTACATCGTGGTCGGACCGGAAGGCGGCCCGGAAGGCGGCCCGGAGGACGGCCCGGAGGACGGCCCGGAGGACGGCCCGGAGGGCGGCGCGGGCGCCCGCGCCCTCTTCCTGATCTTCCACGGATCCCGGCAGACGGGGGCGAAGCACAGGACGTTCACCGGCGGTGCCTTCGACGCGCCGGCGGAGCGCGGCACGGCGGTGGTGGTCTACCCCGACGGCCATCGGGGCAACTGGAACGACGCCCGCCGCGCCAGCGCGTTCCCGGCCAGGCTGGAGAACGTCGACGACGTCGCGTTCACCCGGGCGCTGATCGAGAAACTGACCGTCAGCCACCGGATCGATCCGGGCCGGGTCTTCGCGGTGGGCTACTCCAACGGCGGGCAGATGGTGATGCGCCTGGCCCACGAGGCGCCGGAGCTGATCGCAGGGGCGGCGGTGATCGCCGCGACCATGCCCGCGCCGGAGAACTTCCTGCTCGCCTCGGCGCCGCCCGCGCCGATGCCGGTGCTGCTGGTCCACGGCACTAAAGACCCGATCATCCGGTACGAGGGCGGAGAGCCGAGCTGGTGGGTGCGGACGGCGTTCAAGGTCGGCGGGCAGAGCCTGTCGATGCCGCGAACCGCGGCCTACTTCGCCACCCGCAACGGCATCACCGCCGAACCCGTCAGGACGACGCTGCCGCACCGGCCCGGATCGCCTGGCCGGACGACGGTCGAGCGCACCGACTACCGGCAGGAGGGCCGGCCGCCGGTGGTGCTCTACACGGTGCACGGGGGCGGCCACACCATCCCCGGCCCCGCCAAGGCGCCCGCCGTGATCGGCAGGACCAACCAGGACGTCAGCACCGCCGACCTGGTCGCCGAGTTCTTCGCCGACGTTCGCGAGCGGCCGGAGCCGGTCAGGAACCGGGCCGCAGATTCTGCCGGACCCACTCCTCGAACGTCGTGAGAGGCAGGCCGAGGGCGCGCGCGTACTCCGGACGTGCGGGCTGACTGTGATAGTTGGCGTGCGCCTGACCGAAGCCCATGTCGGGCATCCCCGCCGCGACCGCCTCCTCCGGGGTCATGTCGGGCGCGGTCAGCTCGACGCCCAGGTGGCGGGAGAGGATCTCGGCGATGGCCGTCATCGACTGGATGTCGCCGGCCAGCTCGAGCTCGACCCGGTCGAACCGCTCGGGCGAGGTGATGGCCGTGGCCGCCGCCACGCCGATGTCGCGCACGGCGATGAGCCGCAGCTCGGTGGTGGGCTTCAGCAGGGTCACCAGCCCGTTCTCGACCCCTCGGGGGAACAGGATCCGCACGGAGGGACGGATGTTCTCCATGAAGAAACTCGGCTTGAGGATGGTCCAGCGCTCGAAGCCCGCCTCGCGCACCCGGTCCTGGATGCCGGCCTTCGCGGTGTAGTAGGGCTCCATGAAGGCCCACTCGTCCTTGACCCAGCCGGTGTGCGACCCGGCTCCGGAGACGGAGGTGTGCACGAAGTGCGGCACGCCGGCCGCCCGCGCCGCCTCGATCAGGTTGACGGCCTGCTCCACCTCGCCCTCGAAAGCGCGCCCGTTCACGTCGGGCATCTGGACGGAGAAGACGGCGCGGGCGCCGTCCGCCGCCGTCTTGAGCGAGTCGCGGTCGTCGAGGTCGCCGGTCACCAGCTCGGCGCCGAGCGCCTCGACGGCCTTCGCCCGGTCGCTGCCGGGGTCGCGGACCAGCGCCCGTACGGGGACGCCGGCCGCGAGCAGGGCCCGGGCGGTGGCGCCGCCTTGCAGGCCGGTGGCACCGATGACCAGGACGGGTGCGGAGTGTGCGGACATGGTTCTCCTCGGTGGATACGAAACGGCGGGGTCCGCCGGTTATGGATTGGTACGATACGGAGGACCCCGCCACTTAGCAAGTTCGGAGATGACGCCATGACCGTCAGGCGTGCGGACGCCCAGCGCAACTACGCGCGCATCCTCGCCGTGGCCGAGGCCGAGGTGGCCGCGCACGGCGCGGAAGCCTCCCTGGAGCAGATCGCCCGCGTCGCGGGAGTCGGCTCGGCCACCGTGCGGCGGCACTTCCCCGGCCGGCGGGCGATGTTGCAGGCGGTGTTCCACGAGCGGGTCGAGGCGCTGTGCGCCCGCGCCGGGGAGCTGGCGGAGGCGGCCGACGCGCGGACCGCGCTGCTGGAGTGGCTGGGCGCGCTCACCACGTACGCCGCCTCCGCGCGGGGGATGGCCGACGTGCTGGTCCCGGACGGCCAGGCCGAGGCCGATCACGCGAACGCCTGCGCGGTCCAGATCGGCGGGGCGGTCGCGCCGCTGGTGCGCAACGCCGCGAAGGCCGGTGCGGTGGGGCAGGACGTGACGGTCGCCGACCTCGTCGCTCTGGTCACGGGCATCACGCTGGCCACGGAACGCCACCCCGACCCGGTCGCCGAGGCGCACCGGCTGCTCGCCCTGGCCGTCCAGGGGATCAGCCCCCGCCCTGCACAAGACGGCGACGGGGCGGCGGCGGAGCGTTAGGCGGCCGGGCTGTCGCTCGGCGCCGGCGCCGACGCTGAGCGGCGCAGGTGGGCGGGCTCGGCGATGAAGCGGGTGCCGAACGCCGACAGCAGGCACAGCAGGCCCGACACCACCACGATCGGCCAGAGCCGCCCGCCCGACCAGTCGTCCAGCCAGGCCGCCACGAAGGGGATGCAGCCGCCGACGACGGCGCCGGTGATCTCACGGGTGAAGGTGACGCCGGTGTAGCGGTGCCGTACGTCGAACAGCTCCGACATCATCGTGGCCTGCGAGGCGAGCGTCAGGTCGTTGCAGAGCGTGAAGATCATCACGAAGGCGGCCCAGATCACCACGGGCGTGCCGGTGTCGAGCATGAAGAAGAAGGGGTAGAACAGCACCGCCGCCGAGACCGAGCCCGCCACCATCACCGGGCGGCGCCCGTACCGGTCGCACAGCAGGCCCGCGATCGGCACGGTGACCAGCTTGACCAGGTTGGCGATCACCACGGCGGTCAGGCCGACCCAGGACGGGGCGTGCACGTGCGTGGTCAGATACGTCAGGGCGTAGACCGACGGCAGGTAGCTGATCACGTTCGGCGCGACGCTGATGAGCATGCCCGGCACGATCTTGCGGCCTGAGGTGGCGAACAGCGCCCGCAGCGGAGCCCGCTCGTGCCCGCCGCTCTCCTTCGCCTCGCGGAACTCGGGGGTGTCGGAGACCTTCAGCCGCACGATCACGCCGCCCACGCCGACCAGGACGCTGAGCAGGAACGGGATGCGCCAGCCGTACGCGATGAAAGCTTCGTGCGACATGAGCGCGGAGACGAGGAAGAAGACCCCGTCGCGACCAGCGAGCCGACCGCGTTGCCGAGGGTCGGCGCGCTGGCGTTCAGCCCGCGCGCCCTGGTCTCGGCGTGCTCGGCCGACATCAGCATGGCGCCCGCGTACTCGCCGCCCGCGCCGAGCCCCTGCACCACGCGCAGCGCCACGAGCATGATCGGCGCGGCCGGGCCGATGGCGGCGTAGGAGGGCAGCAGGCCGATCAGCGTGGACGCCGCCGCCATGAGGAGCAGGGTGACGAACAACATCGTCCTGCGGCCGACGCGGTCGCCGAGCACGCCGATCACGATGCCGCCGACCGGCCGGGCGAAGAACCCGACGGCGAACGTGGCGAGCGAGGACAGGGTCGCCGCCACCGGGTCACCTGACGGGAAGAACACGAGGGGCAGGACCAGCGCGGCGGCGGTGCCGTACAGCGAGAAGTCGTACCACTCGAGCGCGGTGCCCACGGTGGAGGCGATCGTGGCCCGGCTGAGCCGCAGCGTCATCGTTTGCTCCCTCATCACAGCCTGCTGACGGTGTCCTTGGCAATCGGACCATTAACGTTAATGTGGGCGTTACACTACGAGTGTCCAGTTCAACAGGTCAAGGGGTTCTCCGATCCGCCGCTAGCATGAACGTTAATGAGAGCAGTCCACGCAGGGTTTCCGGTGCCGGCGCCCCTGCTGCCAGACTGCGGATCTACGTGGCGGGGCAAGAGCTGAGCCGGAGGATGACGGGGATGGCACGTTCGCAACGGGTGACGCTACGCGATGTGGCCGACCGGCTGGGCCTGTCGGCGAACACCGTGTCGCGCGCGCTGGCCGGGAAAGACCAGGTCAGCGAGGCTACCAGAGCTCTGGTGAGCGCCGAGGCCAAGCGGCTCGGCTACGTCCCCAACAGCCACGCCCGCTCGCTGGTGTCCGGCAGGACCATGGTCGTCGGCCTGGTCATCACCAACCCGTCCAACCCCTTCTACGCCGCGCTGATCTCGGCGGTCGAACGGGAGTGCCGCGCGGCCGGCTACTCCGTGCTGCTCCTCGTGACCGAGGACTCCGCCGAGAACGAGGAGCGCGCGGTCCAGCAGCTCCTGCGCTTCGGCGTGGACGGCGTGCTGGGCGTCGCCACCGAGCTCAGGAGCGACGTGTGGGACGGGCTGAGCGAGGCGAACATCCCGGTCGTGCAGCTCAGCCGCGACATCCCCGGCCGCGGGCTGGACTTCGTCGGCATCGACGCGGAGTCGGCCATCGCCGACGCGGTGGTCCGGTCGGCCGGTCCCGGCGTGCGGCGGATCTGGCTGCTGGAGGAGGACCTGCGCATCAGCACGGTCGCCGCCAGGATCGCGGGCTTCCGTCGCGCCCTCGACCGGCTGGGCGTCGCCAGCGAGCAGGCGCTCGTGCTCAAGGTGCCCACCCACCGCACGAGCGGCGCCACCCAGCCGTGGCGGCCCGATGACGCGTACGCGCTGGCGTCGAACCTGATCACCCGGGACAACCACCCCGACCTGCTGATCACCGCGAACGACTACTTCGCGCTCGGCGCCTACCGGGCCATCAGGGAGCGCGGCCTGACCGTCCCCGGCGACGTGCGCGTGCTCGGGTACGGCGACCACCCGTTCGCGGCCTACCTGCAGCCGTCCCTGACCACCATCAGGCTGCCGGCCGACGAGGCGGGCACGGCCGCGGTCGATCTGCTGCTGCGCCGGATCGCCGAGCCGGACCGCCCCCGCACCAGCACCCGCCTGCCCGCCGAGCTGATCGAACGCCAGTCGACGACGGCCTGATCGCCCGGTAAGACGAAAATTTACAGAGCCGTCCTCACACTGAAAATTTTTTGAGCAGAAAGAGCAAAAGTCAGGACCGGCGGGTGCCTCGCGGCGATGATGCGATCACCGAGCGATATCGCTGATCATGCCCGGGTGTCCGTTTCCCGGGCATATCCCCAGCTCAGGACGCCCGTCCGGCGGCTCGTCCGCCGGCCGTCGAGTCCGTCACGCCGGCGGAAAGGGCCGGCCGCACCGTTGAGATCGTCTCCTCATCCAGCGTGACCCCGCCGGGTCCGCGCGCCTTCGATGACCGGCTGAGCACCGCACAGCCCGCTCGGCCGGCCGCACCGCACACCCCCCTGGAGGAGCTTGATGGATCAGCCGAGTGAATTAGAGCTGCCGGAATCCCGATGGAACGGCCTCCGGCAATCCCCCCGAGAGCCAGACCATCCGGACGCGTCGTGGAACCGTTTCGCGACGGACGAGGCCAAGCCGGAATCGCGCTGGCCCCGCAGACTCGCTCCCGTCCTCGCGGTCGTCCTGATGGTGGAGATGGCCTACGCCATGCCCGCCTACGCGGCGCCGCGCTCGGCCCCGGCCACGCAGAAAGAGGCTCCGGTGACCGGCGGGAAGGTCCCCGTCAAGCCGCCGATGGCCGATCCCGCCGCCCAGCAGGCATGGAAGGCGCCACCTGAAGTCCGCTGGCCGCGACCGCAGAAGGCGGAGCTGGGCGGCGGCTCCGCCTCCACCCTGGCGGCCGGCTTCCCGGTCAAGCTGGCGCGGAGCAACGCCAGGACCGCCCAGGCCGCGGCCCCCATCGGCGTCGAACTGCTCGACACCGACCTGCTCGGCCTGGCCATGCGCATCACCCCGGGACAGGGCGTCGCGGCCACGGCCGCGGCCGAGCCCGTCAAGACACAGGTGGAGGTGGACTACTCCGGCTTCCGCCACGCCTACGGCGGTGACTACGGCTCCCGGCTCCGGCTGGTCAAGCTGGAGGAGTGCGCGCTCACCGGCGCGGCCGGCTGCGCCGCACCGGAGCCGGTGAAGAGCGAGAACAACGCCAAGACCGGCACGGTGAGCGCCGAGGTCGAGACCGGCGGCCTGTACGCGCTGACCGCGGCGGCCTCGGGCCCGTCCGGCGACCACGCCGCCACCTCCCTGTCGGCCTCGTCCGACTGGAGCGTCGGCACCCAGTCGGGTGACTTCACCTGGGGCTACGAGATGCGCACGCCTCCGTCCCTGGGCGGCGAGGAGCCGAACCTGTCGCTCGGCTACTCCTCGCAGAGCGTGGACGGCCGCACCGCCTCCACCAACAACCAGGCGTCCTGGGCGGGCGAGGGCTTCGAGCTCAACCCCAGCGGCTACATCGAGCGCCGCTACAAGTCCTGCATGATCGACGGCAAGAAGACCGGCGACCTGTGCTGGGACCAGGACAACGCCACCATGTCGCTGGGCGACTCCTCGGTCGAGCTGGTCAAGGACGCCACCACCAAGCAGTGGCGGCCCAAGCGCGACGACGGCACCAGGATCGAGCTCCTGACCGGCGCCACGAACGGCGACAACAACGGCGAGTACTGGCGGGTCACGACCGACGACGGCACCCAGTACACCTTCGGCCAGAACCGCCTGCCCGGCTGGGCCAGCGGCAAGCCGGAGACGAAGTCGGTGCAGACGGTGCCGGTGTTCGGCAACAACAGCGGTGAGCCGTGCTACAGCAGCACCCCGGCCAACGCCTGGTGCCAGCAGGGCTACCGGTGGAACCTCGACTACGAGGTGGACACGCACGGCAACGCCACCACGTACTGGTACGCCCAGGAGAAGAACTACTACGGCCGGAACATGAAGCCCGAACAGGGCACCGTGTACGACCGTTCCGCCTACCTGACCCGCATCGACTACGGCTACCTGAAGGGTGAGCTGTTCACCAAGGCGCCGGCCGCCCGCGTGGTGTTCGACGTCGCCGAGCGCTGCCTGCCCAGCGGCACCATCACGTGTGCTCCCGAGCAGCTCAAGAAGGAGACCGCGAGCCACTGGCCGGACGTGCCCTTCGACCAGATCTGCGACTCGGGCGTGAAGTGCACCGACCGGCTGGCGCCGACGTTCTTCACCCGCAAGCGGCTGACCAAGGTCACCACCCAGGTGCTCAACGCCGCGGGCCAGTACTACCCGGTCGACTCCTGGGCGCTGGCCCACCAGTTCCCCGCCTCCGGCGACGGCATGAGCCCGGCGCTGTGGCTGGCCTCGGTGCAGCAGACCGGTCACGTGGGCGGCACGCTCTCGCTGCCCCCGGTGAAGTTCATCGGCGTGCAGCTGCCCAACCGGGTGGACTCCGACGAGGGCCGCGCCCCGCTGGTCAAGTGGCGGGTCCAGGCGATCGACAACGAGTCCGGCGGTGAGCTGCGGATCAACTACTCGGCGGCCGACTGCAAGCCGGGCGACGTGCCCGCGGCGGACAAGAACACCAGGCGCTGCTTCCCGCAGCGCTGGGCCCCGCCGAACGAGGCCGAGGTCACCGACTGGTTCCACAAGTACCTGGTCACCCAGACCGTCGAGGTGGACCGCGTGGCCGGCTCACCGAGCGTGGTCACCGACTACGAGTACCTGGACGGCGCCGGCTGGCACTACGCCGAGACCAACCTGGTCAAGCCCGAGCACCGCACGTGGGCCGACTACCGCGGCTTCGGCCGGGTCCGCGTCCGCGAGGGCGACGGCCAGGACACCAAGCGCACGCTGACGGAGTACCGCTACTTCCGCGGCATGCACGGCGACAAGCAGGCCGACGGCTCCAAGCGCAGCGTGCAGGTGGTCGACTCCGAGGGCGGCAAGCTCGACGACCTCGACCAGCTCGCCGGTTTCGAGCGCGAGGAGATCATGTACGACGGCGACGGCGGCGCCATCGTGACCGCGACCGCCGAGGAGCCGTGGTCGGTCAAGACGGCCGAGTCCACGCAGGGCGGCATCACCAAGGCCGCGCACGTGGTCCAGCCGAAGTCCATGGTCACCCGCACCGCGATGACGGGCGGCACGTGGCGGCGTACCGGCGAGGAGCGCTCGTACGACGCCAAGGGCCTGCTCGCCACCGTCGAGGAGAAGGGCGACCTGGCCACCACCGCCGACGACCAGTGCGTCCGCTACACCTACGCCCGCAACGACACCTCCTGGATGATCGACTACCCCAGCCGGGTGCAGAAGGTGGCCGCGAGCTGCGGCACCCCGATGTCCACGCTGGCCGCGGGTGAGGTGCTCTCGGACGAGAAGGTCCAGTACGACGGCCAGGCGAACGGCCAGCCGCCGACCAAGGGCGACGTCACCTCCGTGCAGGAGCTCGTCTCGGCCGACGGGCAGACGATCAACGGCACCGTCCGCACCTTCGACGCCTACGGCCGCGAGCTCAGCGAGACCGACCCCGTGGGCACCAAGTCCGTGACCAGCTACACCCCGGCCACCGGCGCCCCGCCGACGGAGACCACGGAGACGAACGACCTCGGCCACACCGAGCGCACCCTGCTCGAACCGGCCTGGGGTGAGCCCGTCGCCGAGATCGACGAGAACAACCGCCGGGTCGACATGGAGTACGACGCGCTCGGCCGCCTGATCAAGGTCTGGCAGCCGGACCGGAACAAGGCGGCCGGCCAGTCGCCCAGCACCGAGTACTCCTACACGACACGGACCGACGGCCCCAGCTACGTCACCACCAAGACGCTGCGCGCCGACGGCGGCTACACCACCAGCTACGAGCTCTACGACGGCCTGATGCGCGAGCGCCAGACCCAGGAGCCGGCGCCCACGGACGACCAGACGCAGGACCCCGCCCTGCGTGACGGCCGCACGATCACCGACACCTTCCACAACTCCCAGGGAGAGGAGTACAAGCAGAACACCGGCTACTTCGCCACCGGCGCGCCCGCCACCGAACTGCTGGCGGTGGCCGACTCGGCCGTCCCCAACCAGATCGTGTCGCTGTTCGACGGCACCGGCGAGGTCAACGCCGAGGTCTTCAAGGCCAAGGGCGCGGAGAAGTACCGGGTCTCGGCCAAGGAGGAGGGTGACCGGCTGCACGTCACCCCGCCCCCTGGAGGCACCGCGACCACCCGGATCGGTGACGCCGAGGACCGGCTGATCGAGCTGCGCCAGTACAAGGGCGCCACCCCGACCGGCGAGTACGAGGCCACCAAGTACACCTACGACCAGGCCGGCCGCCTGTCCACGGTCACCGACCCGGCGGGCAACGTCTGGAAGCACCACTACGACCTGCGCGGCAGGGAGATCAGGACCGAGGACCCGGACAAGGGCGTCACGACCACGACGTACAACGACGCCGACGAGATCGTCACCACCACCGACTCGCGCGGCAAGACGCTCTGGTACGGCTACGACGCCCTGGGCCGCAAGACGCAGCTGCGCGAAGGGTCGGCGAGCGGCACCCTGCTGGCCGAGTGGAAGTACGACGCGCTGGCCAAGGGCGAACTGCACGCCAGCATCCGCTATGTCGGCGGGCAGGCGTACACGGCGGAGATCAACGCCATCGACGCCGACTACCGCGCCCTGCGCCAGACCGTCACCATCCCGGCGCGCGAGGGCAAGCTGGCCGGCACCTACCAGCTCAACACCCGCTACACGCTCGACGACCAGGTGCAGTCGGTCAGCTTCCCCGCGGGCGGCGGCCTGGCCGAGGAGCAGGTCGTCTACAGCTACGACGGGCTCAGCCAGCCGGTCAAGGTCACCGGCCTGTCGGCGTACGTGAGCGCGACCCGTTACTCCAAGATGGGAGAGATCCTCCAGTACGAGCTGGGTGAGGGCGCCAAGAAGACCTGGATGACCTACACCCACGACGAGAGCACCCGCTACCTGACCGGCATGCGGCTGGACCGGGCCGGCGCGTCCGCCAGCGACCTGGACCTCAGCTACGGCTACGACGCGGCCGGCAACATCACCAAGATCGCCGACCGGGCCGCCCAGGACACGCAGTGCTTCAATTACGACCACCTGCGCCGGATGACCTCGGCGTGGACGGCCACGGACGACTGCGCCAGCGGCTCACCCCAGTCCGG